>JBGTBZ010000039.1:0-1726 GCA_041749155.1 Phycisphaerae bacterium | reverse complement strand
GTGGTCGCCAGTGCCGACGAGCAGCGATCCAACATCGCCGACGTCGAGCGGGCCCTGATCGGCTTGGACCATCACACTGCGGGCCGGCGCGTGGCGGAGCGCTGGCGGCTGCCCGCCGTGGTCAGCGAGGTCATCTGGCTGCACAACCATCATCCCGATGCCCTTCCGGAAACGGCGCACACAGCGATGATTCGCCTGGTTTCGCTTGCCGACGCCCTCGTGCGCGGCCGGCGCATCGGCTACAGCGGCAACTACACGCCCGCGCTCTCCAGCGAGCCTTGGGCTTCGCTACTGAACCTGCGGCAACCGGATCTGGAGGCCATGCTCGACGAGACGATCGACCTGGCCAGCAACCGTGCCGCCGCCCTGGGACTGATCGGCGGCGATTCCCGCCTTCTGTATCGCAATGCCCTGGAGCGCAGCAGCCGCGAGCTTGCACGTACCCAGGCATCCCTCGCACAGCATGAGCAGGCCACCGAAACCCGAACCCGCAGCTTTGCCGCCATCGCGGGGCTCAACGAATCGCTGGCGCCCGGCGCCACGCTTACCGATGCCCTGGGCGTCGTCGCCCAAAGCGCCGCGGCGGTGCTCGATTGCGGGCCCGTGGCGGGATTCGTCTTCTCGGGCGTCTCGGCGGCGGAGATGGTGCTGATCGAGGGCGGGCGGCTGTCGCAACGGGGACATGCCGACGATGCTGCCGAATCGCCGAGCATGCGTCCCGTACGGCCGCCCGTCACGCCCGCCGAGGCCCCGATCATGCCGGCGGGCGACGAGCTGGAGTGGGTCACGAGCATCTACGGTCCGCGGCTGCGCGGGCAGAGTCGATGGTGGCTGCGGCTGGAAAGCGACGGCCAGACGATCGGCGGGATTGTCTGGGGTGGCGACGCGGCGGAGCTGAAGCGCCTGGCGCCGCAGGTCCAAGAGCTGGCGGGCCTCAGGGGTGGGTGGTCGCTGGCCCTGCGTGCCGTTGGGGCCCGGCAGGAGGCCGCGCAGCTCGCCGAGCAGCTAGTGAAGTCCAACCAGCGCTTCGCCGAGGCCCAGGACCAGCTCGCCCGCGAACGCGCCGCCTCGAGCCTGGCCGAGCTAGCGGCAGGGGCGGCGCACGAGATGAACAATCCGCTCATGATCATCAGCGGGCGCAGCCAGTTGCTCAGCCATCGCCTGACAGACCCGCGGGATGTCCAGGCGTCGCGCGTCATCCACGAAAACGCCCAGCGCCTCAGCGACATGATCACCGCCCTGATGCGCTTTGCCCGCCCGGAACCCGCCCAGCGCAAGGCCACTGCCGTCGAGAGCCTCTTCACCGACACCATGGGCCTCATTGCCGGCGTGCCAGAACGCAAGAACCGCCAGATCGAGTGGAGCCTGCCTGAGCTTCCGCCGGTCAACGCCGATGGCTCGCAGGTGGCCCGGGCCCTCTCTGCGCTGCTGGAGAACGCCCTCCAGGCCACGCCCGAGCAGAGCGGACGCATCGAAGTCACCGCCGCCCTCGATTCCGGGGGTGAGAACATCCTCATCACCATCGTGGACAACGGCCACGGAATGGATCCCGCGACCCTCCGGCGGGCCTTCGATCCCTTCTTCTCCAAGAAGCCCGCCGGCCGGCGGCGGGGGATGGGCCTGCCCGTCGCCCTGCGCCTCATCGAGACCAACGGCGGCAAGCTGCGCCTGGAAAGCCGCGAGAACGCCGGCACACGGGCTTTGGTCATGCTCCCCATCGCCTCCG
>JBGTBZ010000038.1:0-3928 GCA_041749155.1 Phycisphaerae bacterium | reverse complement strand
CCGTGAGGCCGTCGACAAGCTCAACGCCGCGCGCCTGGCCGCCGACGTCTGTGGCGTGCCGACCCTGCTGATCGCCCGCACCGACGCCGAGGCCGCCGACCTGCTGACCTCGGACATCGACGACAACGACAAGGCCTTCGTCACCGGTGAGCGCACGGTCGAAGGCTTCTACAAGACCCGCAACGGCATCGACCAGGCGATCAGCCGCGGACTGGCGTATGCGCCTTACGCCGACCTGGTCTGGTGCGAGACCGGCAAGCCCGACCTCGCCTTCGCGCGCAAGTTTGCCGAGGCCATCCACGCGAAGTACCCGGGCAAGCTGCTGGCCTACAACTGCTCGCCCAGCTTCAACTGGAAGCAGAACCTCGACGACGCCACCATCGCCCGCTTCCAGCGCGAGCTGGCGGCGATGGGCTACAAGTTCCAGTTCATCACCCTGGCCGGCTTCCATGCGCTGAACTACGGCATGTTCCACCTCGCCCACGGCTACGCCCGCCGGCAGATGAGCGCCTTCGTCGAGCTGCAGGAGGCCGAGTTCGCCGCCGCCGAGCGCGGCTTCACCGCAGTCAAGCACCAGCGCGAGGTCGGCACCGGCTATTTCGACTCCGTGACCCAGGCCATCCAGGGCGCGCAGTCGTCGACCGTGGCGCTGAAGGGATCGACGGAGGAGGAGCAGTTCGCCGGGGCGGACCAGGCCGTGGCCGCCTGAACGCGCTGAGGCACGGATACGGAGGTTGGGTGCGGCCATGGTCTAGACAGCGGTCGGGACCAGGATTAACTTGACTTCGGACCTGTTGCGTAAAGGGATTTCGCCATGATCAGAACTGCCGTGGTTGCCGCGCTGTTGTTGCTGCTGATGTCCGGCGGATCAGGCGCGTCGGAGTCGGAGGACAAGCTCGGCTCGATCCTCGTCCAGCAGCGCGACCTGCAAGCTGGCCTGGCCGCTGGCCAGGATTATGGTTTGACGCCGCGTGAGTTGAGTGCCGTGCGCAAGGCTCAGGCGGAGGTCTTCACGCTGACCGAAGGGAAGATCTCGATGGACCAGCTCAACATCGAGGATAAAATCCGGCTGGACAACGCGCTGGAGCGGATCAACACCCAGGTCAAGGGCGGCGATACCGATCACATCGCCAGAGGCGAGCAGGATGTTTGCAAGCGCGTCCAGCGCACCGGAACGACAGTCAAGAGCACCGTCTGCGCGACCCAGAGCGAATGGGATCGCGTCCGTGAAGACAGCCGCGAGTCATTGGAGAAGCGGCGGATCTGTGCGGATTGCGGCAGATAAGCCGCAGGTGTCAACGGCGCCGGCTATTTCGACTCCGTGACCCAATCCATCCAGGGCGCGCAGTCGTCGACGGTGGCGCTGAAGGGATGGACGGAGGAGGAGCAGTTCACGGGGCAAGCAGTGGCTGCCTGACTTCGCTGCGCTACACGGCCTTCACCTTGCTGAAGGCTGTGTAGCCATCAGTCCTATGGACACGGCTGGCGCAAGTCGATAGGTTTTCGGGTCCGATGACTTTCGACGGCGAACAACCATGCGAATTGGACTACTGGCGGCCGTGGCCGCGCTTCTACTCTCTTGGCAAGCCCAAGCCAATCAGACGTTGGAAGTTGATCAGATTGTCTCTCAACAGCAGCAGATCAGGGCGGATGTGGTTGCTGCGAAGGGGCGTTATGGCGCTCTGCCGGCCAGCAAGCGCGAGCAGTTGTTGGGCAAGCAGGACACACTGCTGAGCATGCTGGAGGGAAAGAAGACCACGGCGGAACTCAGCGAAGCGCAGCGGATCGAGGCATTCAATACCCTTGAGTGGATCGAGTCCGCGATCAACGATGAGGACGCGGAGCGCATGGTCTGCATCCGCGAGAAAACAATCGGAAGCAACCGGTTCACCAGGACCTGCCGCACCGAGTCCCAATGGGCCGCAGCCCGCGAACGAGCTCGCGAACATCTGTCGAGAGGCGGTGCATGCGCCGACCTGGGGCAGGTGGGCTGCACGGGCGACTGACTGGGGTGTAGCCGTTTGAATGCAGGGATGGGGTCGTCTCTTCCTTTATGCCTAACAGGACGACCAAGCGTAGGGTGTAGAGACCGGCATACTGCACAAGGCGTGCGGTTAATACGTCGATAGGAGCCTTGCGATGCTTCACCGACTGCTCGCCGCCGCCTTCGTGCTCATGCTCTCGAGTATTTCGAGCGCATCGGAACAGCCCGACAAGCTCGCCTCTATCCTGGAGCAACAGCGCGCCCTGCAGTCCGACTTTGCCGAGGGCAAAATGGAACTGACTCCGCGGCAAGTGAATGTCGTGCGCAAAGCGCAGGATGAAGTTTTTTCATTGACCGCAGGCAAGGCCTCGCTAGACCAGCTGTCGATCGAGGAGAAGGTCAGGTTGGAAAATGCACTCGAGCGCGTGAACGCCCAAGTCAAGGGGGGAGACCTCGATCGTCTCGCCAGGGGTGAGCAGGAGATCTGTCGGCGGGAACGCCGCGCCGGCAGCACGGTCAAGGTCACCGTATGCGCCACTCAGGCCGAGTGGGACCTGCTGCGCGAGGGCGCGCGAGCGACATTGGAGAAGCAGCATGTCTGCACGCCGCCTGGGTGCGGTAATTGATTCTTTGATCTGATTCGCCAGGCTGTGCGAATTCCGGTCGATTCTGTCGGTTCGATTGAAGGCAGTCGATCCCGCTTGACAGACCGAGTGCGCACCACCTGAATGCGGCGTCCTCGCATCGTCGTGAGCCCATGTCACCCAGCGCTCTGCCTGGTTCAGGGCAGGCTTGCCGGACGTAATGCTGCGGAGTAAATTCGGGCTGCAGCCTCGCTTGGAGAACGTTCATGAAGAAGGAGCTATTGGGCTTCGTTTTGTTGGCGATGGCGTCGATCGCTGTCGCGAACCCCGGAACCAAGGCCAACGTTCGCGAAATTGTGCGCGAGCAACGCGGTATTCAGGAGCAGGTCGAGGAACCCAACGGCAAGTACTCCCGCTTCAGGCCGGAGGTCACTGCGCAGCTCGCACGGGCGCAGGCTCAAATATTCGGCCTGCTGGCAAATTCGGACAGCCTTGATCATCTGGATACAAACCAGAGGGTGGACTTGTTCAATGCCATCGAGGAAGTTCGAGCAATCATCAACGACAATGATGCAGACCGCCTGATTTGCGTACGCAGCATGAAGATCGGAACCAAGCTCCGTGAGACACGCTGTGCGACGGTTGCCGAGCGTACGAGTGCCCGTGAAGACGGGCGCGACTGGCTGGGCGATCCCCGTGTCTGCACGATGCGCGACGGAACCGCTGGAGCCTGTTAGACGTCGACGTTATCTGCCCGCCGGCCGTCGCGTCATCCGAGGGGGGCTGCTTGTGGGTCGCGCGGTGGCGACGCCCCTTCGATCAGCCTTGTGTGTTTCTGGCGGGTTGCGAAGCTTCGCGACAGGGTCGCATTGGGTTGCGGGCGCAAGCGGCCATCCTTGCGTCGCATGTTTCCATGCGCATATAGGAGTCGGAAAGCAAGCTTCGAAGTCGAGCCGGTTGCTGAGGTTCCCGGAACAGGCGTCGCACATGCGCAGCGGATGCAGGATGCTCGCCGGAATGGGTGACTCCATGGCGCAGCAGCGAAGATAGCGGGCCATGGCGTAGATCATGCCGCCATGCCTGCGGGGTGCGAAGCTAATGCACGGCGATAGCCCAATGCTTCGGTCAAGTGATGGCTGGCGATGGTGGCGGACCGCTCCAGATCGGCGATCGTGCGAGTCACGCGCAGGATGCGGTGCATGGCGCGGGCCGAGAGCTGCAAGGTGTCGATGGCGCGCTCGAGCAACGCCTGGTCGGCATCCGTCAGCTGGCAGTGGGTCATGGTATCGGACTGGGTCAGTCGCGCATTGGGCGCACCGGCTCGCTGCAGTTGCACCGTGCGCGCGCGGGCAACGCGCGC
>JBGTBZ010000037.1:0-1821 GCA_041749155.1 Phycisphaerae bacterium | reverse complement strand
CGCTGGACGCCTCAACCCGCGCTGCGCGACGCCGACGCCGCTTTTCCCGGACGGCGGCCGCGAGGCTCCAAAACTCGCCTGTTCCTTAACCACCCTCGCGACATGCCCGATGCAGCTTTCGTGAGGATGAATGCACCGGCTTGTGCGGGTCGCGCGACCCCGGGCCGCAAGAGCAGGCGGGAGAGTGCATTAACAAGGAGCACTTTATGAGTGTCGCCCCAAAGAGCAGAACTGCGCGGATCGCCTTCTTCAAATCCAAGATCGCCCCATGGACCAGTGGGGCCGCCACGCTCAAGATCGACCCCGCGGATGTGACGGCGCTGAACAACCTGGTCACGGCTGCCGAGTCGGAGCGCGACGAGTTCATCGCCGCCCACTCCGTGGCCAAGTCCAAGACCACGTCGTATCACAACGTGGTGGACCAGATGACTGTCATCGGCATGGAGCTGATCGACCGCATCCGCGCCACGGCGCGAACCGGCGGCGACGCGATCTACGCGCTGGCGCAGCTTCCGGTCCCGAATCCCCCCTCGCCGATCGGGCCTCCCGGGGTTCCGTCCGACTTCAAGGTCTCCCTCGGCGGCGACGGCAGCGTCAAGATCGGGTGGACGTGCGAGCAGCCCGCGGGCGCCAAGGGCACGACCTACCGCATCTATCGGAAGCTGGGCGCGAGCGGGCCGTTCGTTTACATCGCCGGGTCGGGCGGGCGCGAGTACACCGACCCGAGCATCCCCGCCGGCGTCACGCAGGTGACGTACAAGATCCAGGGCGTGCGCTCCACGGCGATCGGCGGGTGGGCGACGTTCAACGTCCTCTTCGGCAGCAACGAGGCCGGCGAGGCGACCGCATCGGTGACCGCCGGCGAGTCGTCCCCGAAGCTGGCGGCGTGAGCGTTGTAAGCTCGGATGGGGGTCAGCGGCCGGAAGCGGCCGCTGACCTCTTCGCTGGGCGACGGGCTGTGCCGGCTCAATCCTGCCGTTGCCGCTGCCGACCGCCCGCGGCATGATCTGCCGCCATGGAACAGCTTGCCGTTGCAACGGGATGGTTTCCGCTGACGCTGGCCGCCGAGGCGGGGGGAATCGACTCGCTCTGGAGCGTGCAGGCGCTGATCGCGTTCCTCACGCTCTCGGCGCTGGAGATTGTCCTGGGGATCGACAACGTCGTCTTCATCGCGATCCTGGCGGCCAAGCTGCCCCCGGG
Source organism: Phycisphaerae bacterium (assembly GCA_041749155.1). GTDB lineage: Bacteria > Planctomycetota > Phycisphaerae > Tepidisphaerales > Tepidisphaeraceae > JAEZED01. Next base: position 621 of record JBGTBZ010000037.1, on the reverse strand, counting down.
GCAGCAGGGCAAGGCACGCAACATCGGCCTGCTTCTGGCGATGGTGATGCGCGTGGGGCTGCTCCTGGCGATCGGCTGGATCATGGGCCTGACCCGGCCGCTGTTCGACCTGCCGCTGCTGGGCGAGGCGGGCCTGATCAGCGGCCGCGACCTCATCCTCTTCGTCGGGGGCATGTTCCTGATCGGAAAGAGCACCTGGGAGATTCACGACAAGCTGGAGGGGGACGACCATTCCACCCGCTCCGGCAAGGCCGCCGCGACCTTCGGAGCCGTCATCATCCAGATTCTCATCCTGGACCTGGTCTTCTCGCTCGACAGCGTCATCACGGCGGTCGGGATGGTCCAGCCCGCCGAGGGCAGCCCCAGGGCCGGCTACGTGATCATGATCTCCGCGATCGTCGTCGCGATCGCGGTGATGCTGGCTTTCGCCGGGGCGATCAGCCGGTTCGTCGAGAAGCATCCGACCATGAAGATGCTGGCCCTGTCGTTCCTGCTGCTGATCGGTTTTGTCTTGATCGCCGAGGCATTCGGCCGCCATGTGCCCAAGGGATACATTTACTTCGCCATGGCCTTCTCCCTGGGCGTGGAGCTTCTCAACATCCGCATCCGCCGCATCGTCAA
>JBGTBZ010000036.1:0-1571 GCA_041749155.1 Phycisphaerae bacterium | reverse complement strand
GGCGGCGTATCGTGCGACGCTGAAGCAGAACCTGCGTGCCGAGCAGGGGAAACTGGTGATGCTGGAGGCGGACGAGGCGCAGGCCTGGTTTGCCTTGGACTCACTCCCCAGCCAGGGCGGCAGCACGACCCAGCCGGGGCCCCACCAGGAGCCGCAGACGCCGCGGGAACCGGGCGATCCGGCTGCGGAACGCGCCAGGGAACCGGGCGAGCCTAAGCCTCCGTTTCAGCCGATCACGATCTACTGGAACGGGGAGCTGCTGATCGAGGCTCAGGATTCATCGGAGGCTTCGCTCCTGCAGAGCGCCGATGACATGCGGCTTCGCCTGGTCGGCTCGCCGCTGGTGATGCGTCAGGAGGATGTCGAGGCCCGCGGGCTGGAGCTCAACTACGCCAAGGCCGCCGACGAGCTGGAGTTCATGGGCGACGACATCACGCCCGTGACGCTGGTGGATGCCGAGGGAAGCACGCTGGTCACGACGCACCTTTTTGCCCGTCCGGGCGCCGGCACCGCCACCGCCATGACACCGGGATACGCGGACGTGCTCACCGGCGACGGCGAGGCCATGCAACTCCGATGGCAGCGCGATTGCGACTTCATTTTTGAAACCGGCGACGCCGCGGATGAGCATCAGAAGCAGAATCAACTCAAGGGCCTGCACGCCCGCGGGGGGGTGGTTGTACGGCATCCGGATGTCTGGCTTGATTCCGATGCCCTGGAGGCATCGCTGGCGGCGACGGACGAGGGCGAGTCGCAGCTCCGTTCGGCGAAGGCGACAGGCTCTGTGACAAGCGTGATAAACCCGGAGCGACCCAACCAGACGACGCTGCGCAGAGATCGGCTCTCGCTGGACCTGCCGGAGGGGATAGCAGGCCCGGTGATGGTGCTGGCCGACGGGAAGGTCAGCAGCGAACAGGAGAGGCAGGATCTTCAGGCCCACCGGCTCGAGGCGCGACTCCTGCCGGACGAGGAGGGTGAACTGAGACTTGCCGAACTGGTCGCAAGCGGCAATGTGACCGGGACCGACGGCGAGGGGATGAACTTCCGTGCCGACGTGATGCTCGCCGGCGAAGTGGATCCAGACCGCCCCAGGCAACGGAATCAGGATAAAGGGGCCGGCCAGGAGCCGCCAGACCTGCTGGTTCGGCTGGAAGGGGCCCAGGGCCGCTCCGCAGTCGTGGAGATGGGGACGGACGTGCTGGCGGGGCCGGTGCTGGAGTTCAACACGCGGAACCGGGCGGTGCACGTGCCGGGGACGGGCGAGATGTACACGTTCCAGGAGGATGAAGATGGTCGTGCATGGCCGCTGATCGTGAGCTGGTCGCACGCCATGACGGGAAACGAGAAGCTTGTGCGGATGGAGGGCCAGGTGCACCTGGAGGCGCGTCCGGAGGCCGCCCCGGGCGATCTTGGGGCGACGACTATCGACTTCCGATCGGATACCGCCGAGCTTCATCTCGAACCACCACCACCGGGGGATGCGCCCGATGCCGCACCGGCGGGTGGGCCACGGGAGGGGGAGCAGCCCGCGGACCGCCGGGCGGAGATGATGGGCCAGCTCCGGCAGGTGG
>JBGTBZ010000035.1:0-6549 GCA_041749155.1 Phycisphaerae bacterium | reverse complement strand
CTGCGCCGGAGGCTGAAGCGTGGCCGCGGCGCGCGGTTGGACCGGCTGGCCAGCCGCCTGATCGACCGCGGCGGGCGCGATCCGCTGTTTGACTATGCCTTTGCCTGGGCGATGGAACATGCGATGCGGCGGTACGCGGCTGGCGCGGATGAAGTGCGATAGAATCGCCGCCAATGCCCGCTAACCCGTCCGGCTTGTCGCCCGCGCCCGATTTCGCTTCCCTGCCCGTGAGTCTCGCCGACATCAAGGCGGCGGCAGGGCGGATCGAGGGGGCGGTGGTACGGACGCCGTGCCATCATTCGCTGGCGTTGTCGCGGCTGTGCGGATGCGATGTTTACGCGAAGCTGGATTATCTGCAGGCGACGGGCAGCTTCAAGGAGCGTGGGGCGCGCAACAAGCTGCTTCTGCTGGACGACGAGGCCCGCGCGCGGGGAGTCGTGGCCGCCAGCGCCGGCAATCATGCGCAGGCGGTGGCCTACCACGGCCGCGAGCTGGGCATTGCCGTCACGGTGGTCATGCCCAGGTGGGCGCCACTGGTGAAGGTTGGCAACGCCCGTGCCCTCGGGGCGAAGGTCATACTTCACGGCGAGACGTTCGACGAGGCCCGATCCCATGCCGTCGAGCTCCAGCAACGCCAGCATAACACCTATGTCCATGGCTTTGACGACGCCGCGATCGTCGCCGGGGCGGGTACGGCGGGCCTGGAGGTCGTCGAGGACGTGCCGGATGTCGACGCGGTGATCATCCCCGTCGGAGGCGGGGGACTTATCAGCGGAATGGCGATCGCGATCAAGGCTCACAATCCCAAGTGCCTAGCGATCGGCGTGGAGAGCACAACAGCGCCGACGCTTTCCGCCGCCCTCGATAGCGGCGCCATCGTGCGCGTGGATTGCAAGCCGACGATCGCCGATGGGCTGGCGATCGCGCAGGTGGGGAAGCTGAACTTCGAGATTGCCCGCCAGCTTGTGGACGATGTCGTCCTTGTGGACGAGGCTGCTGCGGCGCGGGCGGTGCTGCAACTTATGGAGCTGGAGAAGGCGGTCGTGGAGGGGGCCGGAGCCGTTGCCCTGGCCGCCGTTACGGGTCCCCTGAAGCAGAGGCTGGCGGCAAAGAAAGTTGTGCTGATGCTCTGCGGTGGGAACATCGACGCCGCGGTGCTGGCGCGGGTCATCGAGCGAGGCCTTGCGGCGGATGGGAGGCTCTGCCGGGTCACCTGCCGGGTTTCGGACCGCCCGGGAACCCTGGCGAGGCTGCTGGAACTGCTCGGTCGGACGGGGGCGAGCGTGAAGGATGTCAGCCACGACCGCAGCTTTGGACCGCCGGATGTGGGCCGCGTCGACATCAGCGTCACCCTTGAGACGCACGACTTCGACCATGTTGAAGAGGTCCACCAAGCCCTGCGTGCTGCGGGGATCACGTTTGCCGTCCCGCGGCGGTTTCCGGGGGATGAGTGAGGTGCCGTAAGTCTTTGTGTATTCCAGGATTGCCCATGATCTGCGAGCCTGGACGGCCGTTCGGGTCAACCTGAGATTCGCCAAGGGGTGCGACTTCCTGGACGCCTACACTGATAGGTTCACGTGAAAGTTCTCCAAGTCCCGCTCTTCGGAAGGAAGGTAGATATGAAGCGCTTTGGAAAAATCGCATCGCTGCTCGCCGCGGTTGCTCTCTTCGCCTCGGTGGGTTTCGCGGCCCAGCCGCAGGGGCAGCAGGCGACGCCGCAGTCGCTGGAAGGCAAGGCCGCTCCGGACTTTGCCCTCAAAACCCTTGATGGCAAGGACGTCAAGCTTTCGGACCAGAAGGGCAAGGTCGTTCTGATCGACTTCTGGGCGACCTGGTGTCCGCCGTGCCGTGAGTCGCTCCCGCACCTCGAAAAGACCGCTACGGACACGACGCTGGCCGAAAAGGGCTTGGTCGTCTGGGCCGTCAACGCCCGGGAGACCAAGGACAAGATCGAGCCGTTCATGAAGGAGAACAAGTACACCTTCAGCGTGCCGATGGATACAGATGGCGCCGCCATGGGCAAGTATCATGTTCGAGGCATCCCGACGACCGTAATTGTTGGTCGGGATGGAAAGGTGAAGAAGGTGTTCGTCGGGTTCAGCAACCAGTCTGGCACCGCCGACCAGATTCACAAGGCCGTCGAGGCGGCCCTGGCCGAGGAATCGCCAACGGCTTAGGGTTTTCGACAACCAGGACATACGACAGGAGCCCGCGAAATTCGCGGGCTCCTTTCATTGTCTTGTCGCCCCGGCAAGATGTAGGGGATGTACCGCCCTGCGTGCGCCCGCACCGGCCGGGAAAGGTGTTGGAAACCTTCGGCCATGCAACATCTGTCGCGTCCGCAGGTTATGCTTCTCGCATTATGGCTCCCGGAGGGTCGTCGAATGAGAAGCCTGCAGGAGATCGAGCGCGCCATCGAACAGCTCTCCGCCGCCGAGGTGGCGGAGCTGCGGAGATGGATGGCTCGAGCGGAGAGCTCCCGGTGGGACGTGGAAGTCGAAGAAGATGTCGGGGCGGGCGTCCAGCAGGCCCGGCGCCCGGGGGATGAGGAGCTGGAGGATCTCGACGCGATGTTCAGCGACCTGCGCCGCCTCCCCCGGTAGTCTTACCCTCAAAGCATGCGATGCAACCGCCTCGTAGGCCGCCTGGCGCTGAGCGCCGCCTCTTTTGCCTTCGTCTTCACGCGCGCGGGCGCCGGCATCGTGATCCGGCACGACCGGAACGATGCTGCCTATCTCGAACTGGCCGAGCAGTTTCCGGCAGTGGGGCGGCTTGCCAACGGCGGATCGGGAACGCTGATCGCTCCCCGATGGGTGCTTACGGCGGCCCATTGCACGATGTTTCAGGAGACGATGGCCTTCGAGGTGGGTGGGCGCAGCTATGAGGTGAAGAAGTGGTACGCGTACCCGGCGGCGTTCCCGGGCGACCGCCGGATTGATGGGGACTGGGACGTGGCGCTGCTTTACCTTGCTGAGGCGGTCACCGGTGTGCATCCCGCGCAACTGCACGCCGGGGATCCCGCTACGGATGCCGAGCTTGGAAAGGTCGCGACGCTCGTGGGCTTCGGCCGCACCGGCAGCGGCGTGGAGGGCGCGATTCAGGAGCAGGGCACCAAGCGCGCGGGCCAGAACGTCATCGACGCCATCGGCGGAACGGTCGGCGATGCGACCTGGAGCCGCAATGTCCTTCTCTTCGACTTTGACGCCCCCGGCGGCGCGCCCACGCGTGAGCCGGATCACAGGCCATACCCGAATCGACTCGGCGCTGCCGAACCACTGGATCTGGAGTGCGGAGGCGCCACTGGTGACAGCGGCGGGGCGGCGTTCATCGACTTCGAGGAGGAACCTCGCCTTGCCGGCGTGTTTTCGGGGGTCTCCGGCGACCGGATGCACGTCCGCTCCGGGGGCCCGGACAACCACTATGGCGTCTACAACCGACTGGCGCGCGTGGCAGGCTTCGTACCCTGGATAACGCACGTGATGCGGAACGTGGAACAGCCCGAGGCCGCGAGCCGGGCCCGGGTAAGCGTCATCGCCGAGGCGGCGGCGGACGGCCAGGCTCAGTTTGTCCTTACACGCGAGGGTGACCTGACTTTCCCCTTGACGGTACGGTGGCGCGTTGGCGGAGCGGCACAGCAGCGCCAACTCCTGGCGGACGAGGGCAGGGCGTACGACTATGAACTGAAAGACGCCAGCACCGGCTTCGTGCTGTCGGATCATGCATTCTTTCCCGCAGGAGAAGCGAAGCTCCTGATCCAGGTCATCCCGCAGGCGGCGCCCGCCGGCGGCGACGGAAAGTCGATCGCGCTGACACTCGCCGAGGAGGATGAGTTCTTCGTGCAGGGGCTGAAAGCAAGGGCTGCCGTTTCGGTGGGCGGTTCTCAGGCTCATCCGGGGGATTCCTGAGCCGTTGCGGGAAACCTGCCTTCCGCAGCCAGGTGTTTGCCGTCATGCTGGGGCCGAATGTGGACCCGACTGCGGCACGCCTGGGACACGCTGATCACGGGCTACTGGTTCGTTCCCGCCGTCATGAGCGCTGGGGCGGGCATCCTGGCCGTTGCGCTGTTGCAGGTCGACCGCCGTCTGATCGGCTCGGACAACGACATTGGCTGGCTGTATGTTGGCGGATCGGACGGCGCGCGGCTGTTGCTTTCCACGGTGGCCGGATCGGTGATCACTGTCGCGGGCGTGGTCTTCTCAATCACCATCGTCGCCCTGACGCAGGCCTCCAGCCAGTTCGGGCCGCGGCTGCTGCGCAATTTCATGAGCGACACCGCCAATCAGGTGGTGCTGGGGACCTTTGTCGCCACCTTCCTGTACTGCCTGCTGGTCCTGCGAACGATCCACGGCGGCTCTGACGATGCCGACGGCTTCGTGCCGCAGGCCTCGGTCACCGCGGCGGTTCTGCTGGCGATCGCGTGCCTCGCCGTGCTGATCTACTTTATCCACCACGTTTCGATCGAGCTGCAGGCGCCGTCGGTGATCGCCGCGGTCCGGCGCGAGCTGAGCCGAACTTCGAGTCGCCTGGAAGAGGAAACGCCGGGCACGGGCTCACCGGAGTCGGCCGACACGATGCTGCCGCCTGGCTTCTTCGAGTCGTCCCGCGTGGTTGCAGCCCGTTCGCACGGCTACCTGCAGGCCATCGATCATCCGGGCCTGCTGGAGGCGGCGGAGGAGGCCGATCTTCTGCTGCGGCTTGAGCACAGGGCGGGGGCATACCTGATCAGGCAGATCCCGGTGCTGCGGGCCTGGCCGGCCGATCGCTGTGACGATGAGTTGTGCCGTCGGCTCGCAAGCTGCTTCATCATCGGCCCGCGGGCAAGCCCTGAGCAGGACATCGAGTTCAGCGTGCGCCAGCTCGTGGAGGTGGCGGTTCGCGCGCTCTCGACGGGCGTAAACGACCCCTTTACAGCGATCAACTGCATCGATGCGCTGGGGTCGGGCCTCTGCGACATTGCCCGCTGCGGCCTGCCGGGGCCGCTGCGGTATGGTCGGGACGGGCGCGTCCTCCGGATCGTGGCAAAGCCGACCACCTTCAGGGGGCTCGTGGAAGCAGCCTTCAACCAGATCCGTCAGAACGCGAGCGGAAACGTCGCCGTCATGATCCGGATGCTGGAGGTGATTGGCATCTGCGCAGGCCAGATGGAGACGTCGGAGCAGCGTCGGGCACTGCGCGAGCAGGCGGAGGCGACGTATCGGCAGGGCCAGGAGACAGTGTCGGAAAAGCGGGACTTGGACGATTTGCGCGCGCGATGGGAAGCGGTTCAGAAGGCAACGCAACATTGAACGGCGCGCCCGGCAGAACCAGAAGCTAGCCGCATCGGGATTTCAAGCTGCGACGTTGCTCATTCCTGCTCTTCCGGCACTCCGCGCACATAGCTCAGGGCGGTTGGGGGCGTGCCGGCGCTGCGCGTCACAATCGACAGCTCGCCCGCCGTCTCGATCACGACCGCCTCAACTTCCGAAAGGGCCGAGATACCCTGCTGCCGGATGGCGGCGATGACCTCCGAACGCGTGATCCTCTCGGCGCGCATCGCCTCGGCCAGAAAGCCGCCGCGGAAGAAGAGCAGCCGCGGCTGGGACTTGACGATACTGGCGAAGGCGTCGGACCGAATGGAGGCGAAGGCGACGATGTACTGCAGGAACACGAGCAGCCCCAGGGCCAGCAGGCCCTCAAGCAGCGGCACCGTTCGCGAGACCACAACGGTCGCGAGCGTGGAGCCCAGCGCCACGGTCACGATGAAGTCGAACGCGTTCATCTTCGAGAGCGTTCGCTTGCCGGAGACTCGCAGGGTGGCCACGAGGCCCGCATATGCCAGGGGTCCGACGATGAGGATGCGGAGCAGGGGATACCAGTCTTGAAAGAGCATGCTCATCGAGTCTCTGTACGCCCTCTGGCCACCCCGCGTCAGCGCCAGTTTCTGAAGTGGCCCCGCGACGACAGAAGACTGCCTGCAAGGGCACAAAGACGTGGAACCAGCCCGCTAGCCCTTTGGTTTCCGATACTTGAACCAGGGCTTGGGCTTGCCATGCTTCTTCCGGGGCCGCGGCGCGGCGGGGGCCTCTGGCTTCCTCATGATCAACAGGTAGTTAAACCCCCTCAGGAAGAAGTTGCCCTCCTCCGCCGCGCGGCGGTAGTTGCCCATATCCAGGGTCTTGTTGCGCCGGGTCACCGCGACGATGTCCACCGGCTCGAGCCGGCGGCGCAGGAGCGTGAATAGGTCGAAGCCGATCGGCCAGAACCCCTTTCCCTGGCCGGCGTGGACATAACTGTCGGAGACGTACAGGGCCATGCGCCGGCCCGGTTTCAGAATCCGCGCTATCTCCGCGAAGACAGCATCCATTGCCTCGTAATAGGCCGGGGTTGCGGCGTTGAGCTTGCCGATGCAGCGCGGATCGTCGCTGTAATCGATGTGCGTGGAATACGGAGGATCGATGAAGACGAAGTCCGCCGAGTTGTCGGGCATCGGCAGCGCGCGGGCATCGGCCCGCTCGATGTCCGACCGGGGCGGGGCCAGGTCGAAGCCGCGCGCCAGCCGGCCCAGGTCGG
>JBGTBZ010000034.1:0-2143 GCA_041749155.1 Phycisphaerae bacterium | reverse complement strand
GTCGCCGGCTGGTGGCGATGGCCTGCGTGGCGTGCGTGCTTTGGGGCCTGGCGCAGCTCACCAAGCCAACGCTGGCGATGTGGCCGCCAGGCCTGCTCGTGATGTGGGCGATCCTCGCGGGACGGCGGATGTTCAGGTGGCGCGGGTTCGTCTGCCTGCTGCTGGTGTGGGGCGGGCTGGTCGTGGCGATAGGCGCCTGGATTGGCCGCAACGCCTGGATCGAGGGTGTGCCCTCGCCTTCGATTGTCACCGAGCGCAATCTCCGCCTCATGGTCGCCCCGGATGTGGAGGCCTGGGCCGCCATCGGCGAGCGGCCCGACAGCGAGGCCCGGCGCAAGTGGTATCGAAAGAACGGCGCAGAAGACCGCGACCGGGAGAGCGATCCGGGCATGACGACTCGGCGCTACGTAAAGGAGCAGCGCGAGGCCGCCATGGCAATTCTGCGCGAGCATCCGCGGCTGACGTTCTACACCTACCTGTACAATCTCGAAGATGTGATCATCAGCCCCTGGAACGTGCTGGAGCGGCAGCTTCCCATCCCCGGCGACGGCCTGCCGCCGGAGGCCGAGCCCCACCCCTGGACGAGCCGCGTACGCGGCATCGCGCAGCCGTTGTGGGAGGTCGAAAATGCCCGCACCTGGCGGTGGATCTGGTTCGGGGCTGCCTTTTGCGCCCCGATTGCGCTGCTGCTTGCAGGAAGGCGCGCTTCCCAGGGCCAGCGCAGAGCCATGGCGATAGCCCTGGCGCTGCTCCTCTGGCTGCTGTATCTCACCCTCGTCTCCGGCACCACGCGCGATCAGGGCTCGCGGATCATTTATCCCGCCCACCCCGCCGCCATCGCGCTGGCGGTGGGGTGGCTGGGGTGGCCGGTGGCCGCACTACGCTTACGGCGACAACCGCCGGCTGATCATCGCGGCAGCTCCACTGAGAGCCGCGGGCGATAGTCGGTCCGATCGGTGGCCTCGCGGAGCCTGGCCAGCAGCTCCCCGCGGCTGGAGACGTTGAAACGCTGGTGCAGGGCCTTGACGTAGTTGTGAACGGTGTGGGGGCTGATTCCCAGCTCTCGGGCCACCTGCTTCTCGCCGGCGCCGTCGGCCAGCAGGGCCAGTGTCTGGACGAGGCGCGGGGGCAGGTCGATGCGCGGGTCACGCGCCTTCTTCATTGCTTGCGCGCGCCAGAGGCGGCCAAGCTCGGTGTGCACCAGCCGCAGCAGCCGGACCTGGGCGCCGCCGAAGGGGCGCTTTGCATCGAACCGGTAGATCCCTAGCTGGTCAACCGTGTCAGCGTGCGGCAGCGACACCTGGCTGAGCAGGAAGAACTGCCCCACCCTCACCTGCTGCCGCGGCCGCACAGAGAGGTGGCCATCAGGGGAGACCCGTCCCGCCAGCAGCACCTGGTAGTCCTCAGGGCGGAACTCCGGGTGCTCCTCATCGATTTCCCAGGTGCGGCCGTCTTCCAGAATGCCAAAGCCACGGTCTCGCAGGATAGCCCCCTTGAGCGCGCCGCGCGGCAGCTTTGCGTCGGCGGGCCTGGCCTGCGGCGGTGACAGGAAGCTCAGTTCGCTGGAGATCACCATGTCCGCATCCAGCAGCCGCTTGAGCCGGCGGACCATGTACTTGCGCCAACGGCCCGGATCGGCGCCGAGAGCCCGGACCTGGCCGATGATCCGAAAGGCTCGCCGCACCTCCGCCAGCTTCAGCCGCCGCGGCGGGACCGCCTTGACAGCCTTGGCAGCCTTGGCAGTCCTGGTCTTGGACTTCGCCGCGTGGCGCCTGGCGGCGGGCCGCTTGGGGCGGGTTGAGGCTTTGAGCTTGGCCATGCGGGACCCAAAATGTCGCCGAAGCCGCGGCCCATGGCAACGCGGCTCAAAAAGAACGGCAGCCGGGGGATGGGCCCCGGCCGCCGTCGCGTCGCACGCTTTCCCTCCACGCGTGCGACGCCATTCTCCTCCGCTTGGCGTCCCGCCACTTTTCAGCGGCGGTCTCTCATCGCCTCACCTGCGGTAGTGTTGCGGGCTCGTGACCCCGGGAACATTGCCCCGAAGGGGGCTGCCCGCTTCAGGGCAATCGGGCCGCAAAACGACGCCGCCCCGCGAACGGCGGGGCGGGCGTCGGGAGAGGGAGAGGAAAGTTCGCAACTCAGG
>JBGTBZ010000033.1:0-2283 GCA_041749155.1 Phycisphaerae bacterium | reverse complement strand
AGAGGCGGCGGTCCAGAGATTGATGCAGCCAAACAAGGCAGCGTGTAGCAGGATGGCGAAGCCGAGACCGCAGAGCAGGCCCAGCGCCGCCGTGCGGTTGCGCGGCCATGTGATGGCGGCGCCGATCAGCGGGGCGAGGATGACCGCGGCGGGGCAGAGCCAGGTGAGAGGCTGAGTGTCATAGGTGGCGGCGATGTGCGGTGGGCCAGCGGTGATGTTGGTGAGGATTGCGTAGACGATCGTCCCCAGGAGCAGCGGTGCGATCAGCAGGCACCAACCGGTGCCGAAGCGGAGAACCTCGAGCCGGGCGAGCCGGCGCTGCTGCGCCTCGACAAGGCCGCTTCGGTAGCCCAAGGTGGGTTCCTGCGGGTCCACGCCCCAAGCCTACCGCGCGGCCATTGCCATACGGGCTTCAATCCGTAATCCTGTCCGTCATGATCGCCATCCAGAGACTACTCGCTCTGCTTGCTGTGGCTGTCCTTGTGACCGCCGCCGCCGCCCAGGACCGCTCGCCGAAGCTCGACGAGGCCACCGGGCGGTCCACCGCCGTTTATCCGCCGAGCCCGCAGGTGGATTTCCAGCACCTGAAGCTGGAGATTCGCATGGCGGACCCGAAGAGCAAGAGCTTCGAGGCCACCGAGACGCTCAGCTTCACGACGCGGCAGCTACCGCTCGAGCGCCTGCGGCTGGATGCGGTCGGGCTGGAAATCCGCAGCGTGAAGGACTCGGACGGCCGGGAGCTGGAGTTCAGGCACGACGGCGAGGAGCTGATCGTGCGCTTTGCCGAACCAGTGTCCGCCAACACCGAGAAGACGCTGGTCTTCGAGTACGCGTGCAACCAGCCGCGGACAGGGCTGATCTTCGCGGTGCCGGACGAGGCCTATCCCGATCGCCCGCTGCACGTCCACTCCCAGGGCCAGCCCGAGGACAACCGCCACTGGCTGATCGCCCACGACTTCCCCAACGAGCGGATGACCAGCGAGATCATCGCGACCGTGCCGGCGGAGCTGAAGGTGCTCTCCAACGGCGAGTTCCTTGGCAATGAGGAGGCCGGCGAGGGTATGATGCGCTGGCACTACCGGATAGGAAAGCCGCACGTCAGCTACCTGATCTCGCTGGTCATCGGGGAGTTCGACGTCGTCGAGGATGAGTGGCGCGGCAAGCGCCTCAGCTACTGGGTTCCGCCGGGGCAGGCCGGAGGGGTTGATCGCACCTTCGGCCGCACGAAGAACATGCTCGACTTCTTCAGCGAGAGGCTGATCGAGTACCCGTGGGAGGCGTACAGCCAGAGCTGCGTCTATCTGTTCAACTCCGGCGGGATGGAAAATACGACCGTCACGACACTCTACGAGGATGCCGTGCTGGACAGCGAGAAGGCGGCGGTGGGAAACAACATCGACGGGCTGATCGCCCACGAGCTGGCCCACCAGTGGTTCGGCGACCACACCACCTGCAAGAGCTGGGCGCATATCTGGCTCAACGAGGGCTTTGCCACCTACATGGAGCAGGCCTGGCACGAGCACTATTACGGGCCGGATGAGTACGCCCACAAGGTCTACACCAACATGCGCAACGTCGCCCGCAGCGACGACGTGACCGCCGCCGGGGGGCTCTACAACCCGTACTGGGAGAACCCCTGGGACGTGTTCCGCCGCCCTGTCAGCAACCCGTATGGCAAGGGTTCCGCAGTCATTCACATGCTGCGGCAGTACACGGGGGATGACGAGGTCTTCTGGAGCGCCCTGAAGCTCTTCCAGGAGCGGCACGCTCTTTCGGAGGTCGAGGCCGACGAGCTGCGCATGTGCTTCGAGGACCTGACCGGCCGCGACTACGAGGCGTTCTTCCGCCAGTGGGTCTACCGCCCGGGCGTCCCGAGGTTTGATGTGACGTACGGCTGGGATGAGGCGGCCGGCGCCGTCGAGCTGACGTTCGAACAGACCCAGCCGATCGCGGCGGAATATCCCGCCTTCACCGGCCCCATGGCGATCTGGGCGGTGATGGAGGATGGCGAGTTGAGGAAGTTCACCGCCGAGATCACCGGCCGGCGGTCGCAGGTGCAGCTCGCCACGGGCCGGGAGCCGCAGCAGGTCATCGTCAACCCCAGCAACGGCATGATCTGCACGTCGAGCTTCGACCCGCCGCTGGAGATGACGCTGCGGCAGGCGGCGGACGGGCCAACGGCGGTTGCCCGCCTACAGGCGATCGACCGTCTGGGCTCCAGCAGCGATGTGCGCGCCCGCGAGACGCTGGTCTCCATCCTGCGAAATGACGGGAGCCATTGGG
>JBGTBZ010000032.1:0-4255 GCA_041749155.1 Phycisphaerae bacterium | reverse complement strand
GTGCGGTCGATCAGTGCGGCGGAGACGGCAGGGCGGGCGGCGTCATGAATCGCGATGAAGGGTGCCGGTGAGCCCTGGAGGCTCCTGAGCCCCATCAGGACGCTCTCGGCCCGCAGGGCTCCGCCTCCGCAGCGATGCAGCTTGGGATGGCTCGCCAGGGCGGCCGTCAGCGGCAGCGGCTCGCCAGGATCCCGCACCACGACAACCCGCGCAACGTCCAGCCGATGGATGAAGGCCATCACGCTGTGCGCGAGGATGCTCAGGCCGCCGACCTCGCGGCTGAGCTTGTCGCCGCCAAATCGCCCACCCCGCCCGGCGGCGGGGATGATGACGTCGAAATCGGCGCTGTTTGCCACGTCTGGATGATTGGCCGCCGCGCGGTCAGTTGCGCTCGGACGCCTGCTCCACCGGGTGCGCGCTTTCCTCGGCCGCAGGCGTGGCGGGCTCCGGGGGCGGCGGAGGGGGCGTTCTTGCCTCCCCGTTGCCAGCGCTCGTGACCGTTTTGCCCCTTGGGTTGGATGCCCGGCCGAAGATCATGCGCCCTGCGGCGGTCTGGGTGGTGTTTGTGACGGTCAGCTCCACCTCCCGGTGCAGGCGGTCGCGGCCGTGCTCCACGACAACCATCGTTCCGTCGTCGAGATAGCCGATTCCCTGGTCCTCGCCGCGGCCGGCCTTGACGATCTCGACGGTCATGGTCTCGCCTGGCAGCACCTCCGGCTTGAGGCTGTTGGAGAGCTCGTTGAGATTCAGGACAGGAACGCCGGCGAGCTGGGCGACCTTGTTGAGATTGAAGTCCGTCGTCATCGCCCGCCCCTCGAGCTCGAGGGCAAGATTGATCAGCCGCTGGTCGACCGGCGTGTCCTTGTCATCGGCGGCGGCGGCGTCGTAGATGCGCACGTCAAGGTTCGGATCGCGCTTGAGTCGGTTGAGGATGTCGAGCCCCCTGCGTCCGCGGGCGCGCTTCAGGCGATCGGAGCTGTCGGCGACGTTCTGGAGTTCCAAGACGACGAACTGCGGCACGACGAGCTGGGAATCGAAGAACCCGGTGGTTGCCAGCTCGGCGATGCGCCCGTCGATGAGGACGCTGGTGTCGAGGATGATTGGCCGGCTTCCCCGCGCATCCCTCCGGAACTCCACGTAGGGGATGATGAATCGGAAGTCGTCCTTGGTCTGGAGGATGAAGCTGATCGCAAAATAGCAGGCCGCCGTGCCCACCATCAGGTTCAGGAAGCTCTTGACGACCTGGTTGGCATTCTGCCCCACGCCGTTGGGCTGGATGATGTTGTCAACCAGCAGCTGCACCCCGAAGGAGAGGGCATAGGTGATGGTCAGGCCCACGAGGATGCCGAAGGCCACGCCGGTGAAGACTGCAAACTTCCGGCGGCCCGAGAGGATGTCGATGCATACCAGCAGCACGCCGACGGCCAGGGCGATGGCCGGGGCCAGCCATCGATTGGTCTGGAGCCAGCCAGCCTGGTCGGGCTCGGCCACGACGAAGGCCCAGCCGACCGAGGCCATCAGCAGGATAAAAAGCCCTCTGAGGATGTTCAGGAGCATCAGGAAACTCCGCATCCGAGCCCCGTCGCCGAGGCTCTGGTCCGTTCGTTCCGAGTCGACCGCGCTGGCGACGGTTCCGCCGATACCGGTGGCGCCAGGGTGACGCCCGGAACCCCCAGCGTCACCTTCCAACGGCGATTATATCCGCCGGCGGGGCGGGGGGCGGCAACTGGGGCCCGCTGCTGTCAGCATGGGAAAGGGCCCAGGCGAGAACCGCGGTCCCCAGGACGATCCGGTAGATGGCGAAGGGCACAAAACCATGACCGCGGACCCAGGCCATGAACCAGGCGATCACGGCCCAGGCGACCAGGAAGCTGACGCCAAAGCCGGTCGCCAGCACCCCCCATTGCTCGCCGGTGATCCCGCCGGCTAGGAACTGGGGATCCCCGGGCTGGGCGGTCATCGTGCGATACAGGTCAAAGCTGCAGGCGGCGAACATCGTGGGTATTGACAGGAAAAAGCTGAATTCCAGGGCTGCGGGCCGCGAGAGGCCCGCCGTCTGCCCGGCGGCGATGGTCGCCATGGAGCGGCTGACTCCCGGGAAGACCGCCGCCAGGATCTGGACGGCCCCGATCCAGGCCGCCTGGAGCCAGCTCATCTGCTCCATTGCCTCCGTCGTGATGGCGGAGGGCCGGCTGAAGAGCTTGTCCACGACCCACATCACAATACCGCCGACAAGCAGGGCCAGGCCGATGATCAGGAGGCTCTCGAGGTTTTGGCTGATGATTCTGCTGAGCAGGTATGCAGGCCCCGCGGTGACAACGAACGCCAGCAGGACCAGAGACAGGGGATGGTTGAGGGCGTTGCGGTCCCCCCGCTCGCCGCGGGGGAAGGTGGAGATGAACTTGGTGATGCGGCTGCGGAAGTAGATGACGACAGCGAGGATTGCGCCAAGCTGTATGACGACGTCATACATCTTCCAGTAAGGATCATCGAGGCTGATGCCAGCCCAGGGCTTGACGATGCGCAAGTGTGCGGTGGAGCTGACGGGCA
Source organism: Phycisphaerae bacterium (assembly GCA_041749155.1). Classification (GTDB taxonomy): domain Bacteria; phylum Planctomycetota; class Phycisphaerae; order Tepidisphaerales; family Tepidisphaeraceae; genus JAEZED01. Next base: position 1,705 of record JBGTBZ010000032.1, on the reverse strand, counting down.
GGAACTCGGTCAGCCCTTCGAGGATGCCGAGCAGGATCGAGAGGAGATAGGGTCGCCCGGAAAGATCCACGATTTGCAAGGCTCCATCCCCCAGGTATATCGGCCAGCCGCAGGGGCGCGGCAACTAGAGGGGTGGATATCGGGCTTGTCGAGCCTCCTCACATATACTTTGCGCATGCCGCCGGCCGCGTCGCTGATGCAGACGGATCTTCCGCTTCCGAGGCGGTCGGGGAAGGTCCGCGACGTTTACGACCTGGAGGGGGTGCTGCCGGGTCACCTGCTGATCGTGGCGACCGACCGGATCAGCGCTTATGACGTGGTAATGCCCGAGGGGGTCCCCGGGAAGGGCATTATTCTCACGCAGACGGCCCTCTTCTGGTTCGAGAGATACGGCAGGCACTTTGCCAATCACGTTGTGACGGCAGATCCAGCCGCTTATCCGCGCGAGCTGTCGCCTTTTACCGAGCAGCTTCGCGGGAGGTCGATGCTGGTGCGCAAGGCTCGGGTGGTGCCGTTTGAGTGCGTTGCGCGCGGGTATCTCGCCGGCAGCGGCTGGCGGGAGTATGCAACCAGCGGCCAGATCTGTGGCATTGGCCTGCCTGCAGGCCTGCAGAACGGCAGCCGGCTGCCGGCGGCGGTTTTCACGCCCGCGACAAAGGCCGAGACGGGCCACGACGAGAACGTGTCTTTCGAGGCGATGGCGGCGGCCCTGGGCGTGGGGCTGGCCGACGAGCTGCGTGAGAAGACGCTGCGGCTGTACACGATGGCGGCGGAGTACGCGCAGTCGCGCGGGATCATCCTGGCGGACACGAAGTTCGAGTGGGGGCACGATGCAGAGGGTGATCTGATGCTTGTGGACGAGATCCTGACGCCTGATTCGAGCCGGTTCTGGCCAGCGGACGGCTGGCGGCCGGGGTCGGAGCAGCCGAGCTTCGACAAGCAGTATGTGCGGGACTACCTGGGGACGCTGGCCTGGGCCCGGACGCCGCCGGGTCCGCATCTACCGCAGGACGTGATTGCAGGCACGCAGCGGCGGTACCTGGAGGCTTACCAGCGCCTGACTGGAAACCGGCTGGACCTCGGCTCCTACGCTGTGCCGGGATGAACCGCCATTGCTTCCAGGCTGTGAGGCTGATGTTGCCGCTGTTGGCGGCGGGCGCGCTGGCGATGGCGGGTTGCCGCCGCGGGGGCACGGTGGCGACCGACACGAGGCCGCGGGTGGAGCCGTATCCGAGCTTTTTCCAGGCGCAGGTCGAGGATGACATCTTTCTGTTCGCCGACCTGCGGGAAAAGCAGCGTTTCGACATCAGCCCGGCAGCGCTCGAATACGAGCAGTTCGTCTCCCGCACGGGGCAGCGGGTTTTCATCACCAACCAGCAGCCGGAGCTTGTGCCGCGGATCGAGGTGGCTTACGAGCGTGCGGTAGACACCGAGCTGATGCCCGTGGACGCCCTTCGGGCGCCACTACCCTCCACGCCGCCCCAGTTGGCGACCCGGCCGAGCGGCCAGGAGACCGATGCCGGCAGTGCAGTCACCTCACGTCCGGCCACGGCTCCGGCAGCCGTCCCAGCGACGCGCCCAGCCACCGTCCCGGTTGACCGACTGGGCCCCACAGGTGATCCGCAGCCGCGTGCGGATTAGACTTGGCGGAGATGCCCGTTCTCTCGTATCGAACCGCCGGCGAGTCGCATGGACCGGCCATGCT
>JBGTBZ010000031.1:0-2035 GCA_041749155.1 Phycisphaerae bacterium | reverse complement strand
GCGCCACACCTTCTGGCCCAACAAGGGCACGAGCGAGTGGGTCGAGCTGACCTTCCCCGAGCCGCGCTCCGTCAGCGGCGTGGCCGTCTACTGGTTCGACGACAACGGCCACGGCGGCTGCCGCGTTCCCGCGAGCTGGCGCCTTCTTTACCGCGACGGCGAGTCATGGAAACCCGTCGAAGGCGCCGGCGACTTCAGCGTGGCGAAGGACAAGCTCAACGAAGTCTCCTTCTCGCCGGTGACGACACAGGCCCTGCGCCTGGAGATTCAGCTCCAGGAGAACTTCTCCGCCGGCATCCTCGAAGTCCGCGTCGAACCGCGGGTGCTGAGGGAGTGATGCGGGTAAACGTAACCATCGGCCACATCGCCGCGACGCTAGCCCTGATTCCGTGGAGGCTGCGGCTCCCACCACACGGAGCTATAGGCATCGTCGTAAGAAACTGGTCGAGCGGTCTTGAACAAGCGAATGCCGATTCTCCAAGTTGAGTCGAGGCTCTGTGCGGGGATCGAGAACGAAATAGTACTTCCGGGCGGCAACTGCTTGAATCCGAAATCAGTCCCACTCCAGATAACCCCATTGTCGTCTTGCCAAGACCCAGAGCGGTTTTCTTGAGTGACGTAGTTCGGAGGCACGTCACGCTCTTGAAAGCCGCCGTAGTAAAGCGGCTTATCCGAGATGTTTTTCAGGGTGAAGGTGTATGGGAACTCGCGGTCAGGATGTCTGACGACAGTGGTCTGGACAAGTTCGACTGCGCTCGATGCATCGCGAACCTTCTCCGCGTTGGCGGCTATTGGCTCTGTCCAAACCACGTGTGCCGCTGGATCCTTGATCGTGATCCCGATGCGCCAGGACTGAGCACCCCGCGGAGCGAGCACCGTGAACGTCGCCGATTGCCCGGCGCGAAGTTGCCGCATTCCGAGGCCCACTCCGCACCACCCAGGACCATTGTCTCGCCATCCTTCCGAGTCGGAGCCCCTTACCTGCTCCATGTACGCAGGAGAAGACGTCGTATAACCGGCGTAGGCGATGTCGTGCTGAGAACGATTTGTGAGTCTGAGGACGGTAAGGAAGTTTCCGTAGGCGTCCCATTCCTCGCCGACGTGTTCCAGCCGGACTTGATTGGCCAGGAACGGCTGTGTCACCGGCTCGGTGACGGATACGGCATCAGGTTGAGTGGTAGGCGTCGACTGTTCGCTTGGGCCGCGGTCACAGCCGAGAATGGCCGTTAGGGACCCGACGAGGATGGTGCGAACGTGCAGCGTCTTCACGTCGCCTCCAGTATCGCCGCAATCGGCGGCAGCGCCAACATTCTCCTGCCCCCCCCGGATTGTTGACGCCCCCGCCCGCAGGGCGGGCGACAGGTAGCCGGCGGTTTCAACCGCCGGTCAGCGGACAGCGAAAGACACACCGCCCGGAGGGCGGACGAATCTGCCGGTTATCAGGTCGTACGGATCATGGCTGGAACGCGCGCTCAACGAGCCGCGACCGTGAGGAAGCGGTCCGGGTGGCTGACCGCTCCCTCACGGTCGCGGCTCGTTCAGATCGCGCGCCGTGGGAAGCGCTAGGCGGAAGCTTGACCTGGCCAAGCGAACCGCAGAACTTTCCAAGCCCGTCGCGCCGCTTGCCAGGCGAAGTCCTGGCGGTGCGAAGGGCCGTCTGCAACGTGCAAACGCATGCGTGAAGCTCTCAAGGGGATGTCTGCGTCTTTCGAAGCACAGCGTTCCTCTCGCAAAGCAAGTGCTTCCCTTAGCGAAGTGAAAGCTTCGCTTACCTAAGCGAAAGCATCGCTGTGCAAGAGCAGCGCATCGCCTGGCGAGTGCATCGCACGGCGGTGCAGGAGCAACGAATTGGGGCACGAGTGCAAGGGGCGGCAGTCCGAGTGCATCGCAGGGCCTCGGGCGTGCATTGCAGCGCATCAATAGTGGAATGCATCGCCGGACGAGTTGAGGCAGGCAGCGTCGAGATGCGCCCGGGCCTCCGCGGCGATCGCGCGCCCCTCGCCCAGGATCGGGCGGCGATCCCCGGCGATCGCGC
>JBGTBZ010000030.1:0-1658 GCA_041749155.1 Phycisphaerae bacterium | reverse complement strand
CCTGGTGCTGGCGGATGAGCCGACCGGCTCGCTGGATCCCAGAAACGCCCAGCAGGTGCTGGACCTCATCCGCCAGCTCTGCGCCGAGGCCGGCGCGGCTCTGGTGTTGGTGACGCACGACCGGGCGATCGCAAGCCAGCTCCCCAGGACCGTGGCGCTTGAGCAAATCAACCAAGTAACTGTCGCAACCGCCAGTGATTCGGGCTTTCTGTAATGAACCTCTTCCAGCTCATCGCCAAGCAGATGCGACAGCGGGCGCTCTCGAGCTGGCTCACGCTACTGAGCGTGACCCTGGGCGTCGCGCTGGCGATCGCCCTGATCGTCTTTGGCCGCGAGGGCGGAAAGCTCTTCGGGCAGTCCGAGTACGGCTACGACCTCATCATCGGCGCCAAGGGCAGCAAGCTCCAGCTTGTCCTCAATGCCGTCTACAACCTTGAGAACCCGCCCGGGACCGTCACTTGGGACCTGTACGAGTCCCTCAGCGATCCGCGGCGATACGGGCGGTTCGTGCGCTGGGCGGTTCCCGTGGCCGCCACCGACTCCTATGCCGGCTTCCCGGTCGTCGCGACGCTTCCAAGCCTGCTGGGCTTTGACGACGACGGCCAAAGACTTCCCGAGGGTCGGCGCTTCGAGCATCGCGTCGGCCGCGAGCTGGAGATCGCCGACGGCCGCCCCTTCCACGCCCGCAAGTTCGAGGTCGTCGTCGGCAGCCGGGTCGCGGAGCGGACGGGCCTGGAAGTTGGCCAGCGGATCCAGATCACCCACGGCCGTGACAGCGAGCGCGGTCACGAGCACGGCGAGGAGTGGGAGGTCGTCGGCATCCTCGCCCCGACCAACACCAGCTTCGACAGTGCCCTGTTTACGTCCCTGGCCCCCTCGATCGCCATTGGAGAGCACACCGAAGGCCTCAAGGACCGTGCCGAACGCATCGCACGCGGGATCGATCCCGCCCAGCTCGAGCAGGCCTGGCCCGAGGTCATCGCCCGCGGCGGGGTGCGGCACGAGGGGTATGTGCTGGATCCTGCCACCGGAGAGGTGTACCCGACGCTCCCGCAGGAGTTCTGGCGGGCCAGCGCCATCTTCGTCAACACCCCCAGCGGCTTTGCCCGCGCCCAGCTCACCTTCGACATCGATAACCGCCCGGAGGCCATGGCGGCCAGCCCCGCCGACGAGATGCGCACCTTCTTCCAGCGCTTCCTCGAGGGCCCGCGGCAACTCCTGCTGATGGTGACCATCCTGGTCACCATCGTCGCCGCCATCTCCATCCTTGTGAGCATCTACAACAGCGTGGCGGCACGCCGGCGGGAGATTGCCATCCTGCGGAGCCTCGGGGCGACGCGAGCCCGCGTCCTGGCCCTGATTTGCCTGGAAGCGGGCTTCATAGGGCTGGCCGGGGCCATTCTCGGTTGGATCGGCGGGCACGGGCTGTCCGCCGTCGCAAGCCAGGTGCTGCAGCAGCGGCTGGGGGAGGGGATCAACTGGTGGAGCACCAGCGGCTGGGAAATGGTCTACTTGCTATGCGTCGTGGCCCTGGCGGGGCTGGCTGGGCTGGTGCCGGCCCTGAAAGCGTACAAAACGCCTGTCGCCCAGAACTTGGCGGAGTAAACTAAGGGCAATGGAACGACCACGCTTCGAAGCGCCCAAGGCCTCGAGATGGC
>JBGTBZ010000029.1:0-1857 GCA_041749155.1 Phycisphaerae bacterium | reverse complement strand
CTCGCCCGCGCCGATGATCTTCGCGATGTACCTGGTGGTAGCCGAGAAGCAGGGCGCCGACTGGCAGAAGATTTCCGGGACGATCCAGAACGACATCCTGAAGGAGTTCATCGCCCAGAAGGAGTACATCTTCCCGCCGCGGCCCTCGATGCGGCTCATCACCGACATCTTCTCCTTCTGCACGCGCGAAGTGCCACGCTGGAACACGATCTCGGTGAGCGGGTACCACATCCGCGAAGCCGGATCGACATCGCTCCAGGAACTGGCCTTCACCCTGCGCGACGGCCTCGAGTACGTGCAGTACGGCGTCGACGCCGGCCTGAAGGTGGACGAGTTCGTGCCGCGCATGTCGTTCTTCTTCAATTCCCACAGCGATTTCTTCGAGGAGATCGCCAAGTTCCGGGCCGCGCGCAAGCTGTGGGCCGAGGCCATGCGGACGCGCTTCAACGCCCAGGACCCGCGCTCGTGGCAGCTGCGTTTCCACACCCAGACGGCGGGCGTCTCGCTGACCGCGCAGCAACCCTACAACAACGTCGTCCGGACCGCCTTGCAGGCCTTGGCCGCCGTGCTCGGCGGCACCAACTCGCTGCACACCAACTCCCTCGACGAAGCGCTGTCGTTGCCGACCAAGGAGGCCGTCACGATTGCGCTGCGCACGCAGCAGGTCCTGGCCGCCGAGAGCGGCGTCACCAACGTCGTCGATCCGCTGGGCGGTTCGTACTTCGTGGAGGCGCTGACCCGCGACATGGAGCAGGGGGCGCTCAAGTACTGGGACACGATCGACCGCATGGGCGGGATGGTCGAGGCCATCGAGCTGGGCTATCCGCAGAAGGAGATTGCCGAGGCCTCCTACCAGTTCCAGCAGGCGGTCGAGCGCAAGGAGAAGATCATCGTCGGCGTCAACGACTTCAAACAGGAGAACGAGCCGCCGATCGAGATTCTCTACATCGACGACAAGGCCTCGGAGATCCAGCTGGCGCGGCTCGACGCGCTCAAGGCGTCGCGCGACAACGGCGCCGTGCGGCGAACGCTCGACGCGCTCAAGCAGGCGGCGGCCGGCACCACCAATACGATGGAACCCATGCTCGACTGCGTGCGGGCGTATTGCACCGTTGGCGAGATGTGCGATGCCCTGCGCGATGTCTGGGGCGAGTGGGAAGAGACACCAATCATCTAGCGGCTGGGGATAGCGGCTAGCGGCCAGGACGGCACATGGATCGCAAAATTCGCGTAGTCATCGCCAAGCCCGGGCTCGACGGGCACGACCGGGGAGCCAAAGTGATCGCGCGCGCGCTGCGCGACGCCGGCATGGAGGTCATCTACACGGGCCTGCGTCAGACGCCGGAGATGATTGTCGGCGCCGCCTTGCAGGAAGACGCGGACGTGATCGGACTGTCGATTCTGTCAGGGGCGCACATGCATATCTGCCCGCGCGTCATGGAACTGCTGAAGGCGCAGGGCCTCGATGACGTGCTGGTCGTTGTTGGCGGCATCATTCCCGATCAGGATCTCCCGAAAATGCACGCCATGGGCATCACCGGGGTCTTCATTCCCGGCACGCCGATGCAGGCGATCGTCGATTTCATCGGCGCCAACGCCCGCGTCCGCACCGACGCCTGACGGCGCGAAGCTTGCAGCCGGCTGGGGTCGGAGACTGATCCCATGATGGTTGCCGCGCCCCGAGTCCTGCTCATCTCCGAAAGCCGGATCACCCGCCGCGTCGTCGAGATGACCTTCGCCGACCAGCACGTCGAACTCGTCACCGCCGCCAGCGGTCACGACGGTCTGGCCGCGTGGCAGGAGAAGGCCGCCGCGGTCGTGCTCGCCGACCTGGCGATGACCGCACCACCGGCGGGC
>JBGTBZ010000028.1:0-5687 GCA_041749155.1 Phycisphaerae bacterium | reverse complement strand
TGGTGGAAGGCCCCGATGAGATTCTTTCCGGCGGCGTGGTTGATGCCCGTCTTGCCGCCGACGCTGGCATCGACCATGGCGAGCAGGCTGGTCGGAATCGGGATGAACGGCAGCCCCCGCAGCAGCGTGGCGGCGGCGAAGCCGGCGAGATCGGTCGTCATCCCCCCGCCGAGGGCGATGACGGGGGTGGAGCGCTCCAGCGGAAGCGCCAGGAAGCCATCGTACGTCGCCGAAAGCATGTCAAGCGACTTGCTCTCCTCGCCCGCGGGGATGTCATGCACCCTGAGGCTGAATCCCGCCGCTTCGAGCGACCGCCGCAGCCGGTTTCCGTAGAGCTTGCCGACATTGCGATCTACGACGACCGCACAGCTCCGCGCCTGGCTGTGTCGCCGGACGTGCTCACCCACGGCATCGAGCAGGCCGGGGCGGATAATGACGTCATATCCCGCCTCACCGGTCTGAACGTGGAGCTTGCTGGCCACGGGCGGAGTTTAGCAGGGGCGAAATGCGCCGCCGGGTCCGGGGCAAACGCCTGTTCCGGCTCTCCATCTTGGGTGCGCGCAAACTGCCCGGCGAGCCTCCATCGGCGTCTCTGCGTTCCTCTTGCTTAACGCAGGCATCTTCGCCATCTGCGCCATGGCGGGGACCGGCGACGATCAGCGTAGCGTGCGGTCCATCCTCCGGCCAACGAAGCGCCCAGCGAAGGCACCGGCGATAGTCAGTAGAGGCACCGTGCAGCAGATGAGCACCCCGGCATTCCCTGCGTCGTAGCCCGTGCGTCGTGTTTCGACGTACATCACGAGCATCGGCAGGAGGTACCCAATGACGAAACCGGCTGCCGCGCCGATGATTGCCATTAGAAGCGATGGTCGAGCGGGTGGCCGGGAACGGCGGGGTTCATAGTCGAGGTCGGTCATCTCACTTGGCCAGCTCGCGGGCGGGCTACCCTATCAAAGTAAACCCACTCACGCCGCATCCGCCTTGTCGTACTCGTCGGCATCGACATTCCCCTCCTCGCGGTCCGCCAGGGCGCCGTCGGCGGTGGCGGCCTCCAGGGCGGCGGCCTGCTGGGCCTTGAGTTGCTCCCATTCCTCGACGGTGATGGTCGCCTCGCGGGCCTGGGAGCCCTTGTATTCGCCGACAATGCCATCCTGCGCCATCTGCTCGATCATGCGGCTGGCCCGGGCATAGCCGACCGTCAGGCGGCGCTGCAGCAGGGAGACGCTGCCGCGCTTCGTCTCCAGCACCACGCGCACCGCCTCGTCGTAGAGCGGGTCGCGCTCCTCGTCGCCGGCCATGGTGATGCCGTTGCGGATCTGCACCAGCTCCGGCTCGTACTGCGCCTCGGCCAGCTCCTTGACCTTCTTGACCGACAGCTTGATCTCCATGTCGTCGATGAAGGTGCCCTGGCTGCGGACGGGCTTGCTCGCGCCCGGGGGCAGGAAGAGCATGTCGCCCTGACCCAGCAGGCACTCGGCGCCGTTCTGGTCCAGCACGATGCGGCTGTCCATCTTGCTGTTGACGCGGAAGGCGATTTTGCTCGGCATGTTGCTCTTGATGAGCCCCGTGACCACGTTCGCCTGCGGCCGCTGCGTCGCGACGATCAGGTGAATGCCCACGGCGCGGGCCTTCTGGGCGATGCGCACGATGTGGGCCTCGACCTCCTTGCCGCTGGTCATCATCAGGTCCGCCAGCTCGTCGATGATCACCACGATGTACGGCAGCTTCTTGGGGATTTTGGCCTCCTCCTCGGGCGAGGAGGGCTCGAAGCGCTCGATCAGCTCCTCCTGCGTCAGCTTGTTGTACCCCGCGATGTTGCGCACTCCCGCCTCCGCGAGCAGCTCGTAGCGCTCGTCCATCTTCGTCGTCGCCCACTCCAGCACCTGCGTCGCCTTGGCGGCGTCGGTGATCACCGGGCACGCCAGGTGCGGGATGTCCTTAAAGGGGGCCATCTCGACCACCTTCGGGTCGATCAGGATCAGCTTCACCATGTCCGGACGCTGCGTGTACATGAACGACATGATGATCGAGTTGATGCACACGCTCTTGCCGCTGCCGGTCGTGCCGGCGATCAGGCAGTGGGGCATCCCCGCCAGGTCCGCGATCAGCGGCTCGCCCGAGCTGTTCTTGCCCAGGAAGAGCGGGATCGCCATTTTGCTGGTCTTGTCCGGGGCAAGCTGCATCAGCTCCTTGAGGCGCACCTTCTCCTTCTCGGCGTTGGGCACCTCGATCCCGATCGTGCTCTTGCCGGGAATTGGGGCCACGATCCGGATCGTCTCCGCCGCCAGGGTGCGGGCAAGATCGTTGGAGAGGCTCGTGATCGCGCTGACCTTCGTCCCACGCGCCACCGCGATCTCGTAGACCGTGATCACCGGCCCGGTATCGATCTCCACCACGTGGGCATCCACGCCGAACTCCTCGAACGCCGCCTCCAGCTGCGCCGCCTTGGCCCGCACGAACGCCTCCTGCTGCTCGGCAAAGCCGGTTTCGGCGTTGTCCAGCACCTCCCAGTCGGGCAGCCGGTACTCCCCCAGCTCCTTGGGCGGCGGGGGGGCGGTGCGCTTGATCTTGGCCATGCTGGGCAGCTTGACCTTGATCTGGGAGAGGTCGCGGGGCGGGGGCGGACCCTCCTGGCCGGCGGGGACGTCGTCCTCATCTTCTTCCTCCTCGGCCTCAGCATCCTCCGCTTCGTACTCCTCGTCCTCCTCCTCGATGGCATCCTCCATGGCGATTTCGTCGGAAAGCTCCGCCTCGATGGGCGGGCGGTCGCCCGTCGGGCCCTCGTCGTTCTCGCCGATCACCACAAGCCGCTTTTTCTTCGCCTTGGCGGGCTTGGCCTTGGTGAACTTGAACCGGGGCAGGGCGAAGGTGGGGAAGCGCAGCTTCGGCAGCTGGACCGCCGGCACGCGAACTTCCACCGGCTTCTTCTTCGCCGAGGCCTTGGCGACGTCGTCCCGAACCTGCCGGGCAAAGCCCAGCATCCGCGCCGGGACCGTCACCACCAGCTCGTCCGCCACCAACAGCAGGCCCGCCAGGCTCGCCAGGATCAGCGCCAGACGCGTCCCGGCGACGCCAAAGTGCTGTTTCAGGTATCCGCCCGCCGCGATGCCAAAAACGCCCCCATCACCCTCCGGCAGGCCCGACAGGTTCCACCCCAGCTCCGCGAAGACGGCGGCGATCGCCACCGTCAGCACCGCCAGGCCCGCGGCCCGCAGCCAGAGGTCCTTCACCTTGTAATCCAGCACCCGCAGCAGCACCAGCAGCCCCGTGGCGGCGATGACCGCCCAGGCGCCCTGCCCGACGGCGGCGTAGAGCTGGTAGGCGGTCCAGGCGCCGATGGAACCGCACCAGTTTCGGGCGGTCGGATAGGGAAAGCTGGCGTGGCTGGGCCAGTCCGTGACCCGGAAGCTCCAGAGGGCAAGGGCAAGGAAGACCCACACACCACCGGCGAGCAGCCAGCCCACCGTGCGCACCACCGACGGGCGTTGTGTCATGCCCTTGTTATCGGGTCGAAAGGGGGGTTTTCGACAGTGAACGTAAGGTGATGGCGGTGCGCAGGTTACGATCCCGTATGCCCGAAGCCCCCGGTCCCCCGGGCCGTCCCTTCCAGGGCTTGCACCTCCACCACCTCCACGCGGGGCACGGGCATGACGACCATCTGGGCGATCCGCATGCCCCGCTCCACGGTAAAGGGCTCCCGGCCGAGGTTGATCAGGGCCACCTTCACCTCCCCCCGGTAATCGGCGTCGATCGTCCCCGGCGAGTTCACGACGGTGACGCCATTCCGGCTCGCCAGCCCGCTGCGCGGGCGAATCTGCGCCTCGTACCCCGGCGGAAGGGCCATGGCAAAGCCCGCGGGGATCGTGGCGATATCCCCCGGGCGCAGTACGACCGCCTCGGGCACGGCGGCGCAGACATCCAGCCCGGCGGCGTGCTCCGACATGGCGCGCGGGAGGGGGATGTCGTCGTTGCCGGGGAGACGATGGAAGTGAACGCGGATCATCAAGAGCTTCACGGGTCCAGCAGCATCACGTTCAGCCCGGGGATCGCCGTCAGACGGCGGTCATTCGTCAGAAACGCGTCCGGCGCATGCGCCTGCCCGGAGGCAACATGAATCGCGTCCGGCACGCGTAGGGAAGGATGCGCCGCGCGCAATTCGGCTGCCCTTCGCAGCACCGGCTGGTCGATCGGGATCAACTCGCAACTGCGCCGGATGGTGCTTTCAAATAGCGAAACGAGCTGCTGATTCCCGTGGGCGAGCGGTGCGACGATAGTCTCAAGGAGTGACAACTCACTCGTGATGAGCCGGACTGGGCTTCTGGACGGATCCCACAGCGGAGCGATCAACCGATAGTATCGCGCGCGCTTCTCAACGAAGTAGATGATGATCTGCGCGTCGATATAGACGCGGCCGCCGGTGGGGAGAGTCAACGTTCCCACGATTCCCTCTGCTCCTGGAACTGGCGTTCGTAATCCGCCCACTCTTGCTCTGTCCGTGAATCGGGCGGAAGTGAGTCGATAAGCTCCAGGATGCGGCGCCGGCCCTCATCGAGGTCGGTTTGCGACGGGCTTGCACTCCTGATGTCCACTTCCACCGCCTCTCCTTCCTTGAGCTGAGGCGAGCTGACCTCGACGCGCCCGCCCTTCAGGACAAGCGTCCGGACGCGCACGGTTGGGGCTGATTCGGTTTTGCCCGGGACGGCGGACATGCTGCTCATTCTACCTTCCTGCCCGACTCAGGCCCAATCTCCCGCCCGCACTCCGGGCAGACGCCGCTGGTGTTGCCGGTGAGGTTGTAGCCGCAGGCGGGACAGAGGTGGGGGAGACGACGCCAGATCGCCCGTCGAATGTATCGGCGGTCAATCCAAACCTGGGCCAAGACCATGAGACCTCCGCCGGCGCCACCCCCGATCCCGACACATAACCATTTCGGCAGGCCAGGATTGAACCGGCTCGTGTAGAAGGGCTCCACAAGCAGGACTTGGATCGCGGCAATGCCTACGAGAATGAGGGTTATGTACACAATCCAAAACTTCAGCGTCAGATCTCGCTGCGCGTCCCTGTAAAGCCGTCGCCTCTGCGGTGCAGGCAGATGCTCCAACTCCGGCAGAGGGTTTAGTGGACTGTGATCGTCCCTCATCGCTGGGTTCCAACCCCCGCGGTGACCGCTTCCACAATCTCCCCCGCCTCCGCCAACCTCCCACTCCCCACGTTGCGGCACGCCAGCCACCCGCTGGTCGGGCCGACGAACGCGCAGCCGCGCGACTTGAGCTTCTCGACGGCCTCGCGTGTCGCGGGGTTTTCCCACATGCGGCTGTTCATGCTCGGCGCAAAGAGGATCGGGCAGGCGCTCGCCGCCGCCAGCAGGCTCACCAGGTCATCGCAAAGCCCCGCCGCGATCTTGCACAGCAGGTGCTGCGTCGCGGGCGCGATCAGGAGCAGGTCGGCCGACTCGGTCAGGCCGATGTGCTGCGTGTCGGTGGGGTCGATGCCCTGCCAGATGTCGGTGTGGACGGGCTGGCCGGAAAGGGCCTCGAAGGTCAGCGGCGTGACAAACTTCTGGGCGGCGGGCGTCATCGCGACGGTTACGCGGCAGCCCTGCTGCGCGAGCTTGCTGACGACCTCGCAGACCTTGTAGCAGGCGATGCCCCCGCCGATGCCTACGATGACGTGACGGCCATCGAGCG
>JBGTBZ010000027.1:0-1635 GCA_041749155.1 Phycisphaerae bacterium | reverse complement strand
GTCGCCCACGAGGGCAATCCGGCGCTGCACCTCCGCCTCAGCGTCTCGGGCGGCGGCTGCTCCGGCTTCCAGTACGGCTTCGAGCTCGACGCCGAGCAGCAGCCGGACGACGTCGCGGTCGAGCAGGACGGCGTGCGCGTCGTCGTCGACGGCATGTCGCTCATGTACCTGATCGGCGCCGAGCTCGATTTCGTCGAGGACCTGACGGGCGCCTATTTCCGCGTCCACAACCCCAACGCCGCCTCGTCGTGCGGGTGTGGGACGTCGTTTTCGATTTAGTAAGCTGACGCCTGGGGCCGAGTTTCAGGCCAGCCTAAAACCAAAAGTCGCGGACGCAGCGGCCGTCGCCCGGCAGATCGTCGAAGCTGTCCAGACCGTCGAAGTGGTCGATGGCGAGGTCGGCGACGGCTTCAGGCGGCGCCAGCCGGACGTTCACCGCCATGCGCCGGCGACCGTCTGCTGCCGGCCGCAGCCCCCGCCAGCACAGCACGCAGCCGCAGGTTGGGCAAAAGTGAATTTCGAGCTCCGGCGTCGCCGCATCGGCGCGCCTGTAGACGGTACTCGGCCCCTCGATGCGGATGCGCTCGTTCTCGTAGTCATAGGCCCAGAGCGCGCCGTAGCGGCGGCAGAGCGTGCAGTTGCACGCAGTGATGGAGCCGGGATCGCCGTCGAGGGTCCAGTGAAGCGCGCCGCAATGGCAGGATCCCTCGAGCATGGACACCTCCCCCAACGTGCCGACCGCGGTTCGACTGGGCTCGCCACTGGCGGCCACTCTCGAAGCTTGCCACGACTCGGTCGAGCCGACCACCCCACGCCCCTATCACGGTGGGGCCGCCGGCGGAGCCGGTGCCGGGGGTCGGAGGGGGACCATCAAGTCCCCCTGCCCTTCGCCTGCCACCGCTGGCCACGGTCCTGGCCTTGTGGCACATCGCGGGCATGCGCATCGCCACTTGGAACGTCAACTCGATCCGCCGCCGACAGGAGCAGGTGCTGGCCTGGGCCGAGGCGAAGCGGATCGACGTGCTATTGCTCCAGGAGACCAAGGTCGCCGACGACCAGTTCCCGCAGCTCCTGTTCCAGGCGGCGGGGTGGAACCTTGCCATCTGTGGCGAGCCGCAGCGGAACGGGGTCGCGATCCTCGCCAAGGCTGCGATCGGCGACGTCGTCTGCGGCTTGGACGGCGAGGCGGGCGACACGCAGGCCCGCTACGTCGAGGGCACGGTCGACGGGGTGCGCCTCGCCTCGGTCTACGTTCCAAATGGCACGACGGTGGGCTCCGACGCGTTCGCCTACAAGCTGCGCTTCTTCGAGCGGCTGGGCGCCCGGCTCGATGCGGCCCTCGTGGACGAGACGCCGCTCCTCGTTGGCGGCGACTACAACGTGGCACCCGAGCCCTTGGACGTGTGCGATCCCAAGGGCTGGGAGGGCGGCATCTGCTTCCACATGGACGAGCGCCGGGCCTGGCGGCGGCTGGTCTACCGGGGGTTTACCGATGCGTTTCGCGCCATCGAGCCGAGTGCGCGGGCCTATTCCTTCTGGGAGCACAAGCGCCGCGCGTTCGCCACCGACGAGGGCGTGCGGATCGACCACCACCTGTTGAGCCCGCCCCTCGCGGACCGGCTCGAAGCGGCCGGC
>JBGTBZ010000026.1:0-2969 GCA_041749155.1 Phycisphaerae bacterium | reverse complement strand
AGCAAGAGCTTCGACGGCCACCAGGTGCTGGATCGCGTGAACCTCGACGTGCGCCGCGGAGAGCTGCTGGCGATTCTCGGGGGCTCGGGCAGCGGCAAGAGCACACTGCTGCGGCTGATGACCGGGGCGCTGGTGCCGGATGAGGGGAAAATCGTCGTGAACCTGCCGGAAAGCTTTGGGCAGCCGATCGACCTGGGGAAGATGACGCCCGAGCAGCTCGACGAGTATCGCAAAGCGATCGGCGTGCTCTTCCAGAGCGGGGCGCTCTTCAACTCCATGAGCGTGTTTGACAATATCGCCCTGCCCATGCGCATGCACGCCGACCTGGCGGAGGAGACCATCGACATCAGTGTGAAGATCAAGCTCCAGCTCGTGGGCCTGCGCAACGCCGCGCACCGTATGCCCGCGGAGATCAGCGGGGGCATGAAGAAGCGGGCGGGCCTGGCCCGGGCGCTGTCGCTCGACCCGCAGCTTCTCTTCTACGACGAGCCCAGCGCCGGCCTCGATCCCATCACCAGCGCCCAGGTCGACCAGCTCATGATCGATTTGAACAAGAAGCTGGGGGTAACCAGCGTCGTGGTCACACACGAGATGGACTCGGCCTTCCGCATCGCCTCGCGGATGGTCCTGCTTGACAAGGGCCGCTTCATCGCCCAGGGCACGCCGCACGAGTTCCGCAACAGCGACAACCCGCACGTCCGCCAGTTCGTGGACGGCCTGACCGAAGGCCCCTTTACAAATTCGCAGGAAACCGCCGACGATTACGAAGCCGCCCTGCTCGGCCCCGGCCCGAACGGCGAAAAATAGGCCCTCTCCTGTCTCCTCGCCTGTCTTCTGCCCTCGTCTCCTCTCCTTTTTTCAAGGAGCCCCCATGGCTGGTGTTGCCGACAAGAACGCTCTGAAAGCCGGCGTCTTCATCGTCGTCGCGGTGGCGATGGGGCTGGTGGTCTTCTTTCTGGTCGGCGGGTTCGGCTGGGGGCGGCAGAATTCCTGGACAATCCGCTTCGACATCGCAGATGACGTCAGCGGGGTCGGCCCCGGGGCGGAGGTCCGCATCGGCGGCGTGCCCGTGGGGCAGGTGAACTCGGTGCGCGTCACCGATGACTTCAGCCATGTGGACGTGCGCGTCACTCTCCCCGACAACGTCGAGCTTCGCGAGGATCCCCGCGTCGTCATACAGGCAACCGTCACCGGCGTCGCCTGGCTTAACTTCGACAGCCTCGGCACCGGCGAGCCGCTGGACCCCGGCTCGATCATCGCGGGCAACGCCGGGACCATCGCCAACCTCGTCGCCGCCGCAAACCGGCTGGCGCCCGCCATCACCGGGCTCGTGGACGATGTCCGCGGAGAGACGCTGCCAAGGGTCAATACCGTCCTGGACAAGGGCAGCCGCACGATCGACAGCGTCGAGGGCACCGTCACCCGCTTCGGCGACGCCGCAGACCGCACCGCCTCCGCCGCGAAGACCGTCGATGAGCTCCTGGCCCGGAACCGGGAAAACCTCGACGCCACCCTCGCCAACTTACGCGACGCCAGTGACCGCACGCCCCGCCTGATGGACGACGCCACCGCCCTGGTCAACAACTGGAGCAGCACCGCCGATTCCCTCCGCGAGACCCTCGACGGCACGGGGGCACAGCTCGACCAGCTCCTCTCCGACGCCCAGGAGATCGCCGGTGACCTCAAGGACACGAGCAGGGACACACAGGCCACCGTCCGCGAGGTCCGCTCCATCATCGGCGGAAACCGCGGGAAGATCGAGACCATCATCAACCGCATGCGCGACACCAGCTCCACCCTGAGCCTCGCCTCCGCCGAGATCCGCCGCAGCCCCTGGCGGCTCCTTTACCGGCCCGACGGCAGCCAGCGTGAGAGCCTGGACCTCTACGACGCCGCCCGCCGCTTCGCGGAGGGGGCCGCCAGCCTCCAGGATGCCGCCGTGGCCCTGGGCGACGCCGCCAACGACCCGTCGGCAGACCCGGACAAGGTACGCCAGATGCTCCTGGAGCTTCAGCAGAAGTTCGAGGCTTTCGACCGCATCGAACGCCAACTCTACCAGAGGCTGGGAGACTGATTCTCTGGGCACCTTTCCCGAACGGCGGGGCCTTGAGTTAGACTCGCACCATGCACCCCCTGCTGATCGCGGTACTTGCCGGCGTCGGGTTCATTGTCGCGTACAACACCTACGGCCGCTGGCTGGGGAAGAAGATCTTCCGGCTGTCGGCGGAGGCGGTGGTGCCGAGCCGGGCGCTACAGGATGACAACGACTACGTCCCGACGAGCAAGAGCATTGTCTTCGGGCATCACTTCACGAGCATCGCGGGCACCGGGCCAATCGTGGGGCCGGCGATCGCCGTCATGTGGGGGTGGCTTCCGGCGCTGATCTGGGTGCTGATCGGCAGCATCTTCATCGGGGCGGTGCATGATTTCGGGGCGCTCGTGGTGAGCCTCCGCAACCAGGGCAAGAGCGTGGGCGACATCGCGGGCACGGTCATCAACAAGCGCGTCCGCATCCTGTTCCTCAGCATCCTGTTCGTGTGCCTGCTGATCGTGTGCGCGATCTTCGGGCTGGTGATCGCGGCGGTGTTCAGGCAGTACCCGCAGTCGATCTTCCCCTGCGTGGTTCAGATTCCGATCGCGGTGATCATCGGCGTCTGGCTGCACCGTCGGGGGGTGAGCCTGGTGATCCCTTCGATCATCGCGCTGGTGATCATGTACGTCACCACGTTCTACGGCGACGTCGGGTGGCTGCACACGTTCAACGAAAGCCTGGCGAAATGGCCGACGTGGGTGTGGGTGGCCGTGCTGCTGGCATATGGCTTTGTGGCGAGCGTGCTGCCGGTCTGGACGCTGCTACAGCCGCGCGACTACATCAACTCGCTTCAGCTATTGAGCGCCCTGGGGCTGATCCTGGTGGGCATCGTCGTCGCGAGCATCGCCGGCGGCGCTCCGCCGGTCGAAGGCGCCGA
>JBGTBZ010000025.1:0-2323 GCA_041749155.1 Phycisphaerae bacterium | reverse complement strand
CGCCGTAGACAACCCGCCCGGGCTCGACCGATCGCGCAAAATGACCCCCGACAAACGCTTGCGCGCCCGGTCCGGCTATGCGAACCACCGCCAGCGCCGCCACCCCCTTTTGGGTGAGCTGGATCGCCAGATTCTCCCGCTCGGAGGCGCGCATCGGCGGATCGTACGGGCAGCATGTCCGCCGGGACCTGTCGCGGGCATCCGCGGCGGCTTAGGATGCGGCCATGCGTCCTGCCTACTGCGTTCTGCTGCTCACGTTCGCCCTTGCGCCCATGATGGATTCCGCCGAACCCCACGCCCAAGAAACGACCGCCCGCCTCGTCTCCGCCCCGCCGACTGACCAGCGCAACGCGCATTATGCCAGCAACCGCGCGCCGCTCGCCGCGTCGCCTCTCGTGCAGTTGCCGATCAAGGCGATCGAGCCGCGCGGATGGCTGCGCAAGCAGATCGAGCTGCAGGCGGAGGGCTTTCACGGCCATCTCGGCGAGATCAGCCGCTTCCTGAAGAAGGAGGGCAACTCCTGGCTCGACGCCAATGGCGAAGGGGAGCACGGCTGGGAGGAAGTGCCTTACTGGCTCAAGGGTTATGCCCACGCGGCATACGTGCTGGATGACCCGGCGCTGGTGAAGGAGGCGCAGATCTGGATGGAGGGGGCCATCAACAGCCAGCAGGAGAACGGGTGGTTCGGCCCGCAGAAGGCCAAGAGCACGGTCGGAAGCACGGAAGGCGAGTACGACCTCTGGCCGAACATGGTCATGCTCTTCTGCCTCCAGAGCTACTACGACTACTCGGGCGACGAGCGGGTGATCGAGCTGATGAAGCGCTACTTCCGCTGGCAGCTCGATCTGCCCGAGGAGCAGTTCCTTCCGCCGTACTGGCAGCAGCAGCGCGCCGCGGACAATCTCTGGAGCGTCTACTGGCTCTACAACCACACGGGCGAGGCGTGGCTGCTGGATCTCGGCGAGAAGATCCAGCGCCGCATCGCGAGGTGGGATGAGGGCGTGGCCAACTGGCACAACGTGAACATCGCCCAGGCCTTCGACAGCGGCGCGATCTTCTGGCAGCAGTCGCAGGACCCGAAGCACCTCGAATCCGCCGACCGCAACTGGCGGCGCGTGCGCGACGAATACGGCCAGGTCCCCGGCGGGATGTTCGGCAGCGACGAGAACTGCCGCCCCGGCTTTAGCGGCCCGCGCCAGGCGATCGAGACGTGCGGCATCGTCGAGGAGATGCTTTCCGACGAGCAGCTACTGCAGATCACCGGGGACGTGAAGTGGGCCGACCGCGCCGAGGATGCCGCATACAACAGCCTTCCCGCGGCGTTGACGGCGGACATGAGGGCTCTGCGCTATCTCACCGCCCCCAACCACCCGCAGAGCGACGCCGCCAGCAAGGCTCCGGGCATCCAGAACGGCGGGCCGATGTATCTGATGGATCCGAACATCCATCGCTGCTGCCAGCACAATTTCGGGCATGGCTGGCCGTATCTGGCGAGCAGCCTCTGGTTCGCGACGAGCGACAACGGGCTGGCGGCGGTGTTTTACTCGGAGAGCGAGGTGACGGCGAAGGTTGGGGAGGATGGGGCGGAAGTGAAGATCGCGCAGGAGACGCACTACCCGTTCGATGAGACCGTGCGGATGAAGCTGTCGATGGGCGATACCGCGAACTTCCCGCTTTATCTGCGCATTCCTGGATGGTGCGAGGCGCCGGCGGTGAAGGTGAACGGCGCGGCGGTGGACGTCCAAGGGGCCGGTGACGCCGCCGGGAGGTACCTTGTGGTGGACCGCCGGTGGCGCGACGGCGACATCGTCGAGCTGACGCTGCCGATGCAGGTCCGCCTTCGCACGTGGGAGAAGAACCACGACAGCGTCAGCGTCGATCGGGGCCCCCTCACCTACTCCCTCAAGATCGAAGAGCAGTACAAGCGCGCCGGCGGGACGGACGAGTGGCCCGCGAACGAGATCTGGCCCGCCTCGCCATGGAATTATGCCCTCGTGCTGGAGGGGGATCTCGCGGAGCCGTGGCGCGGAAGCACGTCCCCATTTCGCCGCGCGCCTTTCGAGGTGGTGAAGCGCCCCTGGCCCGCGGATGACATGCCCTGGACGCACGAGGGCGCGCCCATTCTGCTCAGGGCAAAGGGCCGGCGCATCCCCCAGTGGAAGCTCGATCCGCGCGGCCTCGTCGAGGAGATCCAGCAAAGCCCCGTCAAAACCAGCGAGCCCGTCGAAGACATCACCCTCATCCCCATGGGCGCCGCCCGCCTGCGCATCAGCGCCTTCCCCGTCGCCGGCGATGGCCCGGACGCCCGCGAGTGGACCGAGCC
>JBGTBZ010000024.1:0-4329 GCA_041749155.1 Phycisphaerae bacterium | reverse complement strand
AGCGGGCGAGCGATTTGCCGAGGGGATCGCCGCCGTCCTCCCCGCCGCGCGCGAGGCGGGCGTCAGGCTGGCCATCGAGCCCGAGCCAGGCCTCTTCATCGAAACGACGGCGGAGTACGGTGCCTGGAAGGAGCAATTCTTCCCCGCCGAGCCCCTTGTCAGCATGAACTTCGACGTCGGCCACGCCTTCTGCGTCGGCGAAGACCCTGCCGCCGTCGCGCAAGAGATGGCGGGGCAGTACGCCCATGTCCACCTGGAGGACATCGCCGCCACCCGCGTCCACCAACACCTGGCCCCCGGCGAGGGGGTGATCGACTTTCCCGCGCTCTTCGCCGCGCTGGACGGTGCGGGCTACGACGGGTGGGTGACGGTAGAGCTCTACCCCTTCCTCGACGACGCCGCCGGCGTGGCCCGGCGGGCGATGGAGCACCTGCGTAGGCTTGGCGTGCTCTAAGGACATGGACTTTTTCAACTACAAGAACGGCGAGCTTCACTGCGAGGACGTTTCCGCCGCGGCGCTGGCGGAGGCTTACGGCACGCCCCTGTACGTCTATAGCACCGCGACGCTCCTGCGGCATTACCAGCAGGTCGCCGAGGCGTTCGCGGAGCTTTCGCCCACGATCTGCTACAGCATCAAAAGCAACGGCAACCTCCACGTCTGCCGCCTGCTGGCGGGAGAGGGGTGCGGGTTTGACGTCACCAGCGGCGGGGAGCTTTACCGGGCGCTGGCGGCGGGCGGAGAGCCGGAGAAGATTATCTTCGCGGGCGTGGGCAAGACGGACGAGGAGATTGCCTACGCCCTGGAGACGGGGATTGCCGCGTTCAACCTGGAGTCGGAGGCGGAGATCGAGAATGTTGACCGGCTCGCCGGCGAGATGGGCAAGTCCGCCGTCGGGGCGCTGCGCGTGAACCCGGACGTGGACCCAAAGACGCACGTCTACACGACAACCGGCAAGAAAGAGACGAAGTTTGGCGTGGACCTGGAGCGGGCTGAGCGCGTCTTCGAGCAGTATCGGGGGCTCAAGCACCTGCGGCTCGCCGGGCTTCACATGCACCTGGGCAGCCCGATCTACACCGTCGAGCCCTACGTCGAAGCGACGAAGCGCATCAACGACACCATCGACCGCCTGCGCGCCCGCGGGCACGAGATCGAGTGGTTCGACATCGGCGGCGGCTTTGGCGTCGATTACGAGCACCCGGAGCAGGCCCTGCCCGTCTGGGCCTTCGCCGAGGCGCTGGTGCCGCTGCTCCGCGGGCGCGGGTACAAGGTCGCGATCGAGCCGGGCCGCTACATCGCCGGCAACGCCGGTATCCTGCTGGCCCGCGTCCTCTACCGCAAGACCGGCGGCGCGAAGAAGTTCGTCATCACCGACGCCGCCATGAACGACCTGATCCGCCCCGCCCTTTACGGCAGCTTTCACTTCATCTGGCCGGCCCGGCAGGGGGCGGGGGTGGCCGAGCCCTTCGCCCGCGACCGCAACCTGCACGTGCCCGGCGGAGAGACCGTGGATGTCGTCGGCCCCATCTGCGAAAGCGGGGATTTCCTGGCCAAGGACCGCATTCTTCCGCCGGTGGCGCGCGGCGACCTTTTGGCGATCTTCACCGCCGGCGCCTACGGCTTTGCCATGAGCAGCAACTACAACAACCGCCCCCGCGCCGCCGAGGTGCTGGTGGACGGCGGACGGCATCGGCTCATCCGCCGCAGAGAGACCCACGAGGACCTGGTCGCTCTTGAGCGGGTCTGATCGGCGTTCGGGCGTTCGCCCCCTTGTCGGCCTCAGGTCCCTGCCCGGCGTGTGGTAGACTGCCGCACATGAGCAGCCCACATCAGATGTCGTACGCGCAGGCGGCTTACTCCCAGTATCAGCAGCAGCAGGATGAGGCGCATCTGAATCTGCTGAGGATCTTTCATTTCATCTGGGGTGGCCTGCTGGCGTTGATGGGCCTGCTTCCCATCTTCCATGTCGCCATCGGCATCATGATGCTCACTGGCACTTTCGATGACTCCGGCGAGCCCGTGCCCGCCGTTCTCGGCTGGATGTTCATCCTCTTCGGCGGATTCATCGTCCTGCTGGCCGAGGTCATCGCGGGGCTGAACATCTACAGCGCAATCCAGATGGGCAAGCGCCGACGGCGGCTGCTGAGCATTGTGGTCGCGGGTTTCAACTGCACTTTCATGCCTCTGGGGACGGTACTGGGCATATTCACGATCATCGTGCTCATGCGCGAGAGCGTGAAGGCCGCTTATGGCGTGCCTCAGCCCGAGCATCGCTCCGCCTTCTAAAACTGCGACGAGTGGCTTGTCTGCAGCGACCACCCGCCCGGCGCCGCCGGGGGCCTCCTAGACTTGCGCGGCCTCCCAATCACCCGTCACGAGAAGGAGAAACATCTCATGCACCTGCAATCACGCCACTTCCTGGCCGCGGCCACGCTTTGCGCCGGACTGACCGGACTGGCCTTCGTCGCCGCCTCCGGCAGCGCCGCTACCGCCACCGCCCCCTCCTCCGAAACGCGCTCCTTGACGCTCAAGCGATTCAACATCGACCCCGTCCACAGCGCCGCCGTATTCGCCATCGAGTGGCAGAGCATGACCCCGTTCTATGGCCATTTCACCAGCTTCAGCGGCACCGTCGAGTACGACGGCCAGGATGCCTCGACCTTCTCCTGCGACATCACCATCCCCGTCGAAAGCATCGACACCCACAGCGATGGCCGCGATCGCCACCTCAAGAGCCCGGACTTCTTCAACGCGCCCGAGTACCCCAACCTCAACTTCAGGAGCACCGGCCTCACCGACAACGGCGACGGTAGGTGGACGCTGAGGGGCGACCTGACGATGCGCGGCCAGACCAAGCCCGTCGAGGCGAAGCTGACCAAGCTCGCCGTCCGCGAAGGCCAGCGTGGAACTCGCTGCGGCTTTGCCGCCGAGTTCACCGTCAAGCGCACCGACTGGGGCGTCAGCTATGGCGCCGGACAGGGACTGGGCGAGGATGTCACGCTTATGGTCGCCATCCAGAGCGCCGCGGAGTAGCCGGAAATCGACGATGGACCTGATGAACAAGGCGCTCTACGGCGGGATCATTCCCGGCGGACTGGCGCTGATGCTGGCACTGATCTCCCTCCTGACGGCGAGCCGCGGCTCACTTGGCCGCAGGCTCGCCGCCTGGGTCGTGCCCGTCGCCGGGGCCGCGGGAATGTTCATCTCGTTCCACCTGCAGTTCCGCCCGGCGGTTCCCGAGCGTTGGACTGGCATCGTGACGGTGTCCGCCGCCCTGCTCCTGGTCTGGGTGGTCGCCGTCACCTTGTGGCCCGCTACGACGCGACGGCTCGCCCTGGTTGGCATTCCCGCCATTCTGGTGATCGCGGCGGTAGGCGGGTCGTTCATGCTGCCCACGTTCTACGACCGCCAGGATCAGTGGCTGCGGGCCATCCCCTTCCTCGCCGCAGCGGTGCTCGCTGCGTCGCTTTATCCGCTGGCGATTCGCGATGCCAAGTCCGGCGACGCCATTGCGGTGGCCCTTGCCGGGGGGCTACTGACGCCGATCGTGCTTTTTGCCGGCACGGGCAAGTTCAGCGAGCTGCTCGTGACGGCCCCTGTCGCCGCCGGCGGGGCGGGGGTGCTGGCGCTGTCGCTTCGACAGGAGCGATTCGCCCAGTGGCGGCACGGCATTTGCGCTGGGGCAATCGGCGTCGTGCTCATCTACCCCATGTACGCGCTGATCGCATGGGGCAACAGCTACGACCTGCCCCGCTCCCACGCCTGGGCCCTCCTGCTGCCCTGCGCGGCGGTCCTTGCCATCTGGGTTTCGCGCATGCCGGGGCTCTCCCGCAAACCACTGCTGGCGGGCATCCTCGCTATTGCCTGCGTCGCGGGCGTCGCCGCCGCGGGATTTGCCATGGCCTATCGCGAGGCCGACACCGCGGCCTATGACCCGGGCTTCTAGCTCATTTAGTCTTACTTGCTCCACCGGCTAACTTCACCTCAATGCCCAGGCGGCGCAAACTGGCGATCCTCGCGCTGCTGATGCTGCTGGCGACCGCGAGCCTGTCGCTCTACCGGCTCCGCCCGGGCATTTCCGACGCCCAAACGCCCATTTCGCTCGAGGCGATGAAGCGCCACGTCGCCGTGATCGCCGCCGAGCCGCATCCGGTCGGCAGCGAGGCCAACCAGCGCGTCCGAGACTACATACTGGCCGAGCTGCGGTTGCTCGGGCTGGAGCCGGAGATCCAGGCCGGTGACATCCTCTCGCCGCGCGGCGTCTGGGTGCGCGTGGAGAACATCGTCTGTCGCATCCCCTCGGCTTCCCCGGACGGCGCTGCGGGCCTGCT
>JBGTBZ010000023.1:0-9826 GCA_041749155.1 Phycisphaerae bacterium | reverse complement strand
GGCACGATCCGCCGCCAGGACATGACGCCGGAGCTGGATCGGCAGTACCGCGAGGCGCTGGAAGCGGCCCTGAAGATCGGCCACGGCATCCTGGAGCGTGGCGGGACGAGCCTGGAGGCGGTGGAGGCGACGATCGTCTATCTGGAGGACTCGCCCCTGTTCAATGCCGGCAAGGGGGCGGTGCTGACGAACGAGGGCCGGGCGGAGTTGGATGCGAGCGTGATGGAGGGCCACACGCTGCGGGCTGGGGCGGTCGCGAGCGTGACGAGCATCAAGAATCCGATCAAGGCGGCGATCGCGGTGATGAATCAGACGCCGCACGTGCTGCTGATGGGCAAGGGCGCCGAGAAGTTCGCCGCGGGTGCCGGCCTGGAGGCGGTGGAGAACGACTACTTCATCACGGAGCGCCGCAAGCGTGCCCTGGAGGAGGTTCAGAAGGGGGAACGGGAGCAGCGTTCCCACGTGCTCACCATCGGCGAGGGCCGCGAGGATGGCCTGGGCCTGCCGACAGCCTCTCCGGGCGAGTTGGAGGAGAAGTTCGGCACCGTTGGCTGCGTCGCCCTGGATCGCCATGGGAACCTCGCAGCCGGCACGAGCACTGGCGGGCTGACCAATAAGCGCTTCGGCCGCGTGGGCGACACGCCCATCATCGGCGCTGGAAACTATGCCGAGAACGCCACTTGCGCCGTCAGCGGCACCGGCCAGGGGGAGTTTTTCATCCGCCTCATGATCGCCGGCGACGTCGCCATGCGCATGCGATACGGCGGGCAGAGCCTGGACGAGGCATCCGCCGCCCAGATGGGGCGGCTGTCGGATATGCAGGCCTTCGGCGGGCTGATTTCGATGAGCCCGGAAGGCCGCCCGACCTTCGTTTTCAACACCGAGGGGATGTACCGCGCGTTCATCGGCACGGATGGGGGGCTGCACGTGGCCATTTACAGCGACGAGGATGATCGGATCCCCGGCGACCACGACAGCAACGGCGGAACCGAGTGGGATGCGGCGTTCGACCAGGCGGAAGGCAGCAACTGAGAGTCGCTGCTACGGGTGCGGTTCCAGGGCCTCGTCCATCCCCGCCGCGGCGGCGTCCAGAAGCATGGTGAAGCGGCCCTCGCGGGGTTCGATGAGCTTCATGGGGCAGTCGTGGGGGTCGGCGTCCCCCTCCAGGAACTCGCGGACGGCGGCGGCCTTGTCAGCGCCGGTGACCATCGCCAGCACATCAAGGCTGCGGTTGGCGAAGCCGGCGGTGAGGGTCATGCGCCAGGCCCCCTTTCCGCCGTCGAGCTTGGGCACGAAATTCGCCACGCAGCGGTGTTTTGCCTCATCGATGGCGGCGGTGCGGGGGAAGAGGCTGAGGGTGTGACAATCGTCGCCCATGCCCAGCAGGAGCAGGTCGAATCCGGGCTCGTCGGGGTTTCCAAAGCGTTCCTTGAGCATCTGGCCGTACAGGGTCGCTGCCTGCTCCGGCTCGATTTCCCCCTTCATGCGGTAGATGTTGTCGCCCGGGAAGGCCACGCGATCCAGCAGCGTGGCCGCGGCCCTGGCGGAGTTGCTGTCGGGGTGATCCGGCGGAACGCAGCGCTCATCGCCCCAGAAGGCCTCGATCCGCGGCCACTCGACGCGGCGGGCGAGGTCGTCCGCGGCCAGGGCCTGGTAGACAAGCCTGGCGGTGCGTCCGCCGGTGAGGCAGAGGGAGCAGGTCTCGTTCTCTGCGAGCACCTCGCGGAGGCGGTCCACGATGCGCTGGGCGGCGGCGCGGGCGTGGGCCTCGGGGTTGGGCTCGATCTCGATCTTGGGCAGGGGCATGCTGGAAGTTTCAGGGCTTAGTGGCCTGCCTGCAACGTCCATCATCGCCGCCAGAGCCGCGCGAGGGGGAAGTGGAGATCGGAGAAGGGCGGGGCAGAGACCTCCTGCTCGTCCCGGGCCTGGATCACCACCCGGTAACCACCGCCCTCCAGGTCAAAGGCTTCGAAGCTGCGCGCGAGCGGATCAATGATCCAGTAGTGCACAACGCCGGCGGCGGCGTATTGCTCGAACTTGTCGACGCGGTCGATCTTGGCGCTGCTGTCGCTGATGACCTCGACGGCGAGGTCGGGCGGGCCGAGCATCGCCTTCTCGCCGATGTGCTGGAGACGGTCCTTGCGGAAGAAGAGCAGGTCGGGCCGGCGGACGTTGTACTCGTCGAGTATGGTGTCGACGTCGGAATGAAGCTCGCCGAGATCGTGCTCGTTGATATGGTTGCCGAGCAGGATCGCGAGTTGCATGATGGCGTACGAGTGACGCGGGACCGGGCTGGCGCTCACGGCGATCTCTCCGTTGACGAGTTCGAGCCGCACGCCCTCCGGATCCTCGCCCATCTGGATGAACTGCTGCGCGGTCATCCTGACCGTGCTGACCGTGGGCACCGTCCTCGCCTCTGGCGGCGATAGAAATGGAACTGTGCGAGTCATGATGCCACCATTGTATGTACCGACGGGGCTACGCCACCTCGTGCGCCGGCTTGGGCAGGTCCTCCTTGATCACCTGGTGCTTCGCCTCCTCGCCGTCGTGGGAAAAGAGGATCATCTCGTCGTCGATCCGCGCCTGCAGGTGGCACGGCCGGCCCCAGATCTGCACGAGATTCTTCAGCGTCTCCACCGCGTACTTGATCTCAATGTCCAGCCCGTTGTGCTTGTGGGCCAGAAACAGCTCGCCGCGGTTGGCGTAGTTGCCGTCCACGACGTAGATGAACGGCCGGCCCATGTTCGTGAGCCGGTAGAGCATCGTCTGCTTGATGCGCTGCGGATCGCGCGACAGGATCCGCAGTTGCTGCGTGTGCGGGTCGCGGCCGTACTGGTAGAACTTGTGCTTCTCGATGAACTCCGGCGTAAGAAATTCGTCGATGAATGTCGCATCGTTGTAGATCCGACGGACCTCGAAGATCTTCTCGCGCCCCTGGCCAAGCCCCTGGTCCCAGCCGGCGCGCTGCCCGAGGCGGTCCGCCTCGTCGTACTCCTTGCCGAAGCGCCCGCGGTTCCAGCGGTCCTCGATGTCGCGGAAAAGCTCCAGGCCGATCTTGTACGGGTTGAAACCGCCCGGCGGCATGTGCACGGTGCCGCTGTGGTGGTCGGCGTAGTCGATGATCTCCGTGGCGTCCAGGAAGTGCCGCGTCATCAGCGTTGAGTGCCAGTAGCTGGCCCAGCCCTCGTTCATAACCTTCGTCATTCCCTGCGGCGCGTAGTAATACGCCTCATCCCGCACGATCGACAGAATGTCCACCTGCCAGTCTTCAAGGCGGGCGTGGCGGAGCAGGTAGAGCAGCACATCGCGCGTCGGCCGCGCCGGCGTCACGTGCCGGGCATTCTCCTCGGCCTCCATGCGGCGGGCCTCATCTTCCATCGCCTCAGGCGGGTTGATCCACCGGTCCATGTAATCCTTGGCCTGGAACTTGGTCCCCTTGCGCGGATCCCGCCGCTGGCGGTCGCGCTTGGGCTGTTCCATCGGGCCGCGGGCCATGAACATGCTGTGCGGGTCGATCAAGTCCTCGACGCTGAGGCAGACGTCCATCCACTTCTCGACCGTCTCATACCCGTGCTTCTCGATGTGCCGCCGCACGCGCGTGGCGTGGTTGGCCATCGTGTCCATCATCTTGCGGTCCGTGCCCGCGAACCACAGGTTGTTCTTGAAGAAGTCGGCGTGCCCGTAAACATGGGCAATCACCAGCTTCTGATCCACCAGCGGGTTGCTCTCCTGCAGGTAGGCGTAGCACGGGTCGTTGTTGATGACCATCTCGTAGATGCGGCCAAGCCCGTAGTGGTGCTGCTTGGACATCCGCTCGTATTCCATCCCCCATTTCCAGTGCGGATACCGCGTCGGAAACCCGCCCAGGCTGGCGATCTGGTTCATCTGCTCGTACGAGCACATCTCGTAGATGACCGGGAAAAAATCCAGGCCGTAGGAGCGCGCCCGCTCGCGGATCTCCTTCTTCGCGGCGTTGAGCTCGGCGGGGAACGGGATGATGTCGGCGAGTACGGGCATGGACAACGCTCCGTCAGACCCCCATTCTATTGATCGGCGCTCCGGGGCCCGAAATTGTGGCCGGCACGAGGATTTACCCCCTCCCAGCCCGCCGCCGAGGGCCTTGCGGCTTGAACAGCGGCCGCCTGTCTGTACGATGCCCGCCTAAGGAGAAGATCGTGAAGTTAACCCTGGTCACCGCATGTTTCCTCGCCGCCTTGGGGCTCTGCGCCACCCCCGCAATGGCCGATACCTACTTCGGGTCCGGCGGGCCACTGGTGGATCACGACGGGGACAATCCCGGCATCGCCCTCTTCACGATCAACGTGTCCGGCACCGGCGCCGACATCGCCTCGCTCGACGCCATCACGCTCACCGATTTCACCCACACCTGGCTGGGCGACACCGTCATCCTGCTCCTGGCCCCGGACAACGCGACTTTCGTCCTCGCCACTTCCCCGCCAGACCTGCATTCCGCCAACTTCAACGGCGACTACACCTTCGTCGTCAGCAACATACTGCCCACCATCGACGAGATCGCGGACGGTCAGCCCTCGACTTTCGACGTCCCTTCCGGCAGCTACGCCGCCTCCGACTACGGCGGAGGCTCCGATCCCGGTCCACGCGTGGATTGGGCTGAGATGCAGGGCGTGGGGCTCGATGGTGACTGGATTCTTCAGATCTACGACTTCTTCCCCGGTGACACTGGCGAGCTGGGCGGCTGGAACTTCACCGTGACCATTCCCGAGCCCGCGGGCGCTGGCCTGCTGGGTGCAGCCGCTTCCCTGTTGCTCGTCCGTCGCCGCCGTGCCTGAGGTGCCCTACGCCGCCTGCGGGCCTTCGGCAAGCTCCCAGTCCAGCGCGTCGATCTCGTCCACGAGGTCGCTGACGCCCAGCCGCCGCAGCATGTTCAGGGCCTGCGCCCGGTGGTGCATCCCGTGCGTCGTCACGTGCACCAGGGCCGCCCCCCTGGTGAACACCAGCGGCTCGTGACCCCCAAATGTCACCGCAAACCGCGCCGCCAGCCCCTCCCCCGTCGCGGATGCCCCCTCCGCCGCGCTGCGCAGGGCCTGGGAGGCCTCATCCAGCATCGCCAGCAGCTCCCGCGGCGTCCGCGGGCGTTTCTCCGCCTCCGGGGAGGGACGCAGCGGCACTTCGGCGATCCGGTCTGACCAGCGCTGCATTGCCCCGACAATGTGCAGCAGCGTGTCATGCAGGCTGCCCAGGCCGATGTCGAACCGCTCGTGAAACTGCTCCGCCGTCAGCTTCTCGCAGACCGCAAGCATCCGCCGCGTCGCCCATGCGTTGTGTGCAAGAAGGATGTCCAGGGTGCTTTCCATGGAGATCACTCTATCGGCTTCAGCCCCTGCATCGCCCGCAACGGCGCGACCCGAACCATCTCAAACTGCGTCAAAAACCTGTCCAACCCCGCCGCCTCAAGAGCTTTCGCCATCGGGCCGCCTGCAGGCTCGTCGATAACGCGCATCGGCTTGCCTTCAAACGCCTCCGCCAGCCCCGCCACCAACTGCCGCCCCGCAGTCGCGTCCACGGCGGCGGCATCGAGGATGCTCACCCGCTCCTGCCCCGGCACGACCAGCGCGAAGGCGGCGACGCTGCCAAACGCTGGTGCAGCCCAAGTCTCCGCAGGCGGGCCACCCTCCAGCATCCTCCCCAGCACCGGCAAATCGCGCCGCCAGACGGGCGGGGTGATGGGGTGAAGGGCCGAGTGCAGCTCGGAAAGCTTCTTGGGATCGATCTGCCGGCAGGATGGGGCCTCTTCCAGCCTGGCAAGGCCCTGGAACGACACCAGCCGACGCCCCTCCCGAAACCCAGCGGCGGAGTAGACCCGGCGGGCGGGGTTCTCCTCGATCACCTCCAGCAGCGTCTCGGCGACGCCGGCTTCGTCCAGGATTTCACAATGTTCCTGCATCAGCCGCCCCGCCAGCCCCTTGCGGCGGTGCTCCGGCGCCACCCCGAATCCCGCGATCCACGCCGCCAGTCCCCCGCCCCGCTCCTGGATCGCCGCCAGCGAAAACGCCGCGGGCTTCTCGTCCACCAGGAGCACCGCCGAGCGAGCCAAATCCACGCCCGACCAGCGGATGTGCTTGGCCAGCCGGGTCTCGTCCATCGTGTTGTCCACGAAATACCCGCTGAATCCGCGGTTCCAGATATCGAGGAGCTCGATCTGCGAAAGGCGGTCGGCGGTGGTGAGGGTTGGCGTCACGTCAGCGTTCTTAGAGCCGGCGGAACACCTTTGCCACCGGCAACGCAAAGCCGGGAAGCGTCTCGTCGACGAGAGTATCAGCCTCGCTGAACGTCACTCGGCGGCCATCCGGGTATTGCACGACCACGTTCTTCTTCTGCGGGTCGGCAATCCAGCACGACCGGCCGCCATTTGCGAGCCACATGTTGACCTTCTCGGCGACCTCCCGCTTCGACTCATCCGGCGAGACGACCTCCACAGCCAGATCCGGCACGCCCTCGAAGAAGCCTCGCTTCAGACCGCCCTTGACGCGCTCCTTGCGAACGAAGGATGCATCGGGCGCCCTGACGAGGTCCGGGTCTCGCTCGATCTTGTAACTAGTCTCCGCTGCGAATGCGAAGCCCAGGTCGTTGTCGTCCACGAACTGACGCAACGCGCTCCCGAGACGCAGGGCGACAACGCCGTGCGGCGCGCCGGCCGGGCTCATCATGCGAAGCTCTCCGTAAATAAGTTCGCACCGCCCGATGTCGCCGAGCGTCAGCAGCTCCTCGGCGGTCATGAGCTTTGTCGCAGATACCGGCATACGCAATCCTAGCTGGGATTGGTTCGAGCGAGCAGCACGATCCCCGCGGCGACCAGGCAAACCCCCAGGACCGCAAATCCAAAGGGTATGTTGCGGTTCGTCGTGAGCAGCAGCTGTCCAGAAATACCGATGAACAGGCCCATCAAGATGAGCAGCAGCGCCGCTGCTCTCTTCCTGAGGGATCGATTCCCGTGTTGCGCCATCAATGCCCCTTCCCGAAGAACGCCTTGATCGAGTCGTAAATGTCATCCTTCGTGTTCACGCGGCTGGTCAGCACCTTCTCCTCCCCTTTCAGATGCTCGTGCAGGACGTTGATGAAGTTGCCGCTACCGTAGGCGCTGGCTACCTGGCAATAGCCGAAGAGGTTGCTCGCCGGCAGCAGGTGCTCGCGTATGAGCTTCACGCACTCGCGGCTGTCGGCCTCGCTGGAGTTGTCGCCGTCGGAGAAATGGAACAGGTATATGTTCCAGTCGTTCGGGTCGTAATGCACGTCGATCAGGTTCTTCGCGGCGTTGTAGGCGCTGCTGATCTTCGTCCCGCCGTCCTCGCGCAGGTGATAGAAGGTGTGCTTGTCCACCTCCTTGGCCTGCACGTCGTGGACGATGTAGCGCGTCTCGATGCCGTCGTAGTTCTTGCGCAGCCAGGTATCGATCCAGAAGCTCTCGAGCCGCACCAGCTCCTTCTGCTCCTCCCCCATGCTGCCCGACACGTCCATCATGAAGACGATCAGGGCGTTGCTCTGCGGGACCTTCACCTCCTTCCACGACCGGTAGCGGATGTCACGCCGCTCCGGGATGATCACGGGTCGCTGCGGGTTGTACTGGCCCAGCATGATCTGCCGCTTCAGGGCCTCCTTGTAGCTGCGCTTGAAATGCCGCAGACCCTCCGGCCCGACGCGGCGGATGCCGCTGTAGCGGTCCTTCACCGTGCTGATCCGGTGCTTGCCCTTGGGCTCGATCCGGGGGAGATTCAGCTCCTCGCCGAGGATCTCCGCCAGCTCGTCCAGGGTCAGTTCGACCTCCATCAGGTGCTGCCCCGGCTCGGTGCCCCCCTGACTGCCCTTACCCGGTCCCTGGCCGACGCCGTCCCCCTCCTCGCCGTCGCCCATGCCCACGCCCGTCGAGTTGTCGCCGTAGCGAAAGTTAGGCAGCTCCACCTGGTGCACCGGGATGCTGATCAGGTGCTTGCCCTCCTTGCCGATCAGCTCCCCCTTGGAGAGGAACTTGCGCAGGTCCTCCCGGATACGTCCCTTGACGATCTGGCGGAAGCGCTGGTGGTCTTTTTCGATGTTGAGGACCATGCTATGTGCCCTCCGGCAACAACTGTTCCAACTCGGTCACGAGCGGCCGCAGATCCTGCTCAATGACCTGCCACACCAAATCCAGGTCTACATTGTGATAGTCGTGGACCAGCCGGTGACGCATCCCCACTATCTGTGCCCAGGGCAGCCCAGGCGCAACCGCCCGCGTGTCAGCCGATGTTTTGCGAGGCGGCTTCGCCAATCTCCTGTAGGCAACTGACCACAGCACGCCTATGAACATGGACTCAGAATCAAGACTCGCTCGCGTGCGACCCCGCGCGTAACCCAACGCCTCACGTGCCGCCCACAGCATGTGAGTGAGCCTTACCTGGTCCCGTCGCTCAAGATCATGCGGCGGCATAAAGCAGCTTCGCCTCCATGACTACCTCGTCCCGGAACAGCGGCGAGAGATCCTGCGGCGTGCGAAGGTCGACCTGGATTCCCAGATGCTCGCTTAGCTCCGTGATCATCCCGCCGACGTCGAAGAGGCTCACCTTACGCTCAGGATCGAACTCCACCAGGAGGTCCAGATCGCTGTCCGGCCGCGCCGTCCCGTGAAGCCATGACCCGAACAACGCCATTTGCACGATCCCGTGCCGTCGACAGAAGTCCGCAAGGTACTGCCGGTCCAGTTCAAGCTGGGGTTGAGTCGATGTCTTCCTCATTGTGGCTGATAAGCACTATGGCCTTGCTCATTCTATCGGCCCGAATCCACCCCCACCTCCCCCAACAGCGGATCAACCTCCACCGCCCTTCCCTCCTCCGCCGACCTGCGCACCGCTTCCATCACGCAGAACGTCTCCACCCCCTCCTCCAGTCCCGGGGAATGCGGTTTTTGGTCCAGGATCGCCTCTGCGAAGTGCTGGGCGTAGTTTGCAAACTCCCCGTAGTGCATCCCGTGCACTTCGCTGTTGAAGTAGTAATGCCGCCCCGCGTACAGGTGGTCCTCAACCAGCTCCGTCATCTCGTCTCCCTCCCGGCCCGTCCAGGTCAGCTTCATGTCGTGGTACTGGGCCATGCTCGTCCCTCCGCGGGCGTAGATCACGCACTCGATCGCGTTCCGGGCCCGCGGAAGCTCGTGGAGGCCGTAGTGACCCATCACCCGCCCCAATCGCCCGTCGGCGGAGCGCAGGTTCACGGCGTAGATGTCCCGCCCTTTCAGTCCGTGCTCCGCTCCCATGGCGCTCCTCGTGCCGTAGCAGTGCACCTCTTCAATCCGCCCCAGGTACCACCGCACCAGGTCAATCGGGTGCGACAGGCCCAGGAACACCCAGTCCGTGTCGGTCGCCGCCCACGGGCTCTTGCGGTACAGCCAGTCCATCCGGTGCACGTAGTGCGCCTCCACCAGCTCGATCCCCGCCAGCCCGCCCAACTCCCCACGCTCCAGCATCGCCCGCTGACGGCGAAACGGCTCGAAAAACCGCGTGCTCTGTCCGACCAGCAGCTTCCGCCCCGTCCGCCGCCCCGCCGCGAGGATGGCGGCAGCGCCTGCCAGGGTGTTGGTCAGGGGTTTCGTGCAGATGACGTCCTTGCCGGCTTCGAAGGCCCGCACCACGTGTTCGGCGTGCAGGGAATCGGGGGTATAGACCGCCACCACCTGCACATCCGGGCGCGCCAGCATAGCGCCGTAGTCCGCCGTCACGAAAAGGCCGGGGATCTCCCGCGCCGAAGCCTCGCGCTTCTCGGCGCTCAGGTCGCATCCCGCCACCGGCCGGATGGCGGTGCAGCGCGTCGCCGCCGCCAT
>JBGTBZ010000022.1:0-4179 GCA_041749155.1 Phycisphaerae bacterium | reverse complement strand
TGGGGACGATGTCAGTCGGAGCCGTGGTTTACCTCGGCAGCATGCGGCTGCTCGGTCGCGGGAGTTGAGCCAGATCAAGCTTCTTGTGTCGGCGGCCTACGGCTGCTCGTCGCCGCGCTCGCGGGGATCGGGGACGCTCAGATCCGGGTCGCCCCAGATTTCCTGGAGAGTGGCGGCATCCGAGGGCCAGATCTCCAGCCCCTCGTCGGGGTTTTCGCTGCCGAGCCATCGATAAGTATCGGGATCGATGAGGTGCCGGGTCTTGCTGCCCGAAAGGCCTGTCCGCGTCGTCACCAGCATCACCAGGCGCTGCTGACCACGCACCGTCTCGTTCCGCAGTCCCTCGACGTCAACGTATTGCTGGTAGATCTCGCGCTTCTCGGGGTTGTACACGGCGACCAGGTACGTGTTGCGGCCCCAGGGAGCCACCAGCCTCGGCAGGAGATGCTCGACGCCCTGGGGGATGTACCACGCCGGCAACTGGCGATTCAGCGGAGCCCCCGCCTGCACTCCGTCGGCGACATACGTGACATCCAGCTTCCTGGAGTCCGAAACCGTGAAGCCCTTTTCCGTGCCCAGGCCGCCGGCCTTCGGCACGACCACGGCCTGCGGCATCTGCCGGGCCCTCATCCGTCCGATCACCAGGTACTCGGCGCTCTTCTCGCCGTCCACAAGCATCTGGTTACGCTCCCGGAACTCCTCCTCGCGCAGATCGTCGGCGGCGTAGAACCAGGTCTCCCGGTCCAGCCATCCACTGTCGCGGCGGAGACGGGTGCGCATCCCGATGCGGATGCCGCGCGCGCCATGGGAATCCACCTGCTCGCGCTGAACCGGGTCGGCGGGGATCTCCCGCGCCGGCTCCTCCACCAGGTAGCTGTAGCCGATATCCTGCCCGCCCCGCCGGATGCGCAGCCACTGCTCGGGCACCAGAGCTTCCATGAGGCGGGGCTTGGTGATGTTCACCAGGAGCGAGCGCGTGCGGAACAGCCGGTCCTCCTGCTCCCTGCGCAGCTCCGTCTGATCCAGGACCTTGAAGCTGTCGAGCGATTTCTTGAAGCCCTCCGCCGCCTCGCGGACGCCAGCGTCGCTCTCGAGCTGCTCGACAGGCCCGGATGGCGCGGGGGTGGTCAGGGTGATCTGGTAGAAAAGAACGTCGCTGGCCTGAATGACGGCAACCTGCTGAAGCTGCGTGGCCGGGCCCATCGAGTAGCGGATGACATACACGCCCGCATCCGCATCCGGCAGCGGCGTCAGGGCCTGGCGCAGGATGTCGCCCTGCAGGTTCTGCTGTGCCGAAGCCGCCAGCATCTCAAGCAGGCCGGCACGACGGCCCCCCTCGGCCATTTCCTGGGCGACGAGGCTCATCGGGCGCTCCAGCGGCAGCCGCCGCACCTCGAAACGCCAGTTACGCTCCGTATCCAGCACCAGGGCCAGGATGTTGGGCTCATCGCTTGGAGCGAGCTTGCCCGGGGGCATGCTCAGCTCGATTCCGGCCTCCGGGCTGCTGAAGACCTGCCACTGCTGGGCCGCCGTCGTGGCCTGGGGCACGAGCCGCGGGGGCTCATCCTGGTCCTGCGCCAGTGCTGGCAGGGCCACCATGGCTGCCAGAGCCATCGACCACATCGCCGCCGGCCGCTTCATTGAGAAAGTCATGTCGATTCCTTTAGCCTTGCCCCGCCTGCACTTACGGCTCGATCCGAACCGATCGCGCCACCTGTTGGACGAGCGCTGAGTCGGTCGGGTTCCATTCATTGATCCGCCGAACCTCCACGGTCGCCACTTCCCCGCCCCCAAGGCCCATCACGACGGCGGTCGCCACGATGGGCCTCCGCCCCAATCTCTGCTCTGAGGTGTAGAGCATGGCGTCCTGCCCGCCCACCCTGATCCTCCGCGGCGGTTCCAGCGTGGTGCCCCCGGTCTCAAGGTCCTCAAGCGTGACCTTCAGCATGAGTCGGCGGCCGGCCAGATCCCCCTCGGCCAGGATCAGGGCTCGCCCGGGCACGTACGCAGCCTCCCAGCCTTCCGGGACGCGGGCGATCAGCCGCTCGGCCTGGATTTCCTCGCCCAGCTTGATGCTGGGGCTGGCCCGCACCGCCGCCTGGATGCCAAGGGCCGCCAGCACCATCAAGCCGAAGAGACCCCACACCATCGCGCCACGCCAGACAGCCTGGCGCTCGCGCTGCATGTCCTTCGGGATCTGCCAGACCATCAACCCGCATGATAGGAAAACCCGCCGCCCATGCCATGGGCGGCGGGAACGGTAATTGCCCGAAAATGCACTCAATTCACGGACTCGCCGCTGCCGCAGTAACAGGAGGACGGCGGCATCACGTCCGCCTTGGACCAGACCTCGGCCCGGCGCTCGGCCACTTCCTGCACCTCCTGGTCCTTGCCCAGGGCCCGCAGCGCCTGCTCAAGCCCCAGCAGCGACCAGCCGTTGTTGGGATGCTTCTCTAGGTCGCGGCGGAAAACGGCCTCGGCCTCTTCGAACTGGGAGGCATCGATAAGCAGGGCGCCCAGGGCGTGCCGCACCGGCTGCATCCAGCCCGGGGGCTCGTCGTAAACCAGCTCATCCTCCACCTTTACGGCACGGCGAAGGTGATCCAGCCCTTCGTCGCGCCGGCCCGCCTTGTAGGCGATCTCGCCGGCGAGCATCCCGCGGGCCATGTCGATCACGACGGCGGCCGGGTTGTTGCCGACAAACCAGGTGTCGTCGATCTGCGAAGCGACCTGCTCGAAGGCCTGCTGCTCGCGCACGGCCTCGTTGCCGCGGCCGAGGTTTGCCAGGGCGATCCCCCGGGCGTATCGCCAGATGGCGCGGCTGAGCAGGCGATGCTCCGGAGGCTGGGGCTCGCTGAGGATCTCGTTCCACTTCCCGAAGCGCACCAGCACGTGCAGGCGAGCAGGCATGACGCCGTCGGCGATGGTGACGTACTCGCGCACGAAGTCCTCTGGTGCCTGGGTCTCAAGGCGCTGCGCCGCCGCTAACGAGTCCTCATAGCGGCCGGCCATCATCGAGGCGTAGGCCAGGAAGTGCAGGTTGTGCAGGTAATAGAGCGAGTAGAAGTCGGGCTTGGGGGCCAGGGCGAAATACGCCTCGTCCGTCGCCGCCGCCTTCACGTTGCTTTCGGCGGCGTCGTGGTAGCGGCCGGTGCGGATGAAGATGTGTGAGGGCATGTGCACGAGGTGCCCGCTGCCCGGTACCAGCCCGGTCAACCGCTCCGCCGCGGCGGTGGCGCGGCCGGGGTCATTCGAGGCCTCAACGGCGTGGATGTAGAAGTGGTTGGCGCCCGGGTGATCGCCGCGCATGGCGATGACGGTCTCCAGCGTCCGGACGATCTCCTGGATGCGGCCCTTGGGCTCGCCGGCGTGCGTCCAGTAGTCCCACGGCTGGAGGTTCATGAGCGACTCGGCGAAGAGCGCGCCCACGTCTGGATCGTGGCTGTGCGCCTTCCAGGCGTCTTCCATGGCGGCGGCGTAGGCCTCGTCGAGTGGGCGGCGACCTTCCGGCGGCTGCTCGGCGTACCGCTTGGCGACGGCGTTGACGAGGGCCTTCTCGACGTCGGTCTCGTTGTCGAGGCGCCTGAGGGCCTCCTGGGCCGCGGCATACGCGGCGCGCGACTTCTGCTCCGACATCGCGGGGTTGTTGATGTGCAGGCCATTGGCGTAGGCCACGCCCCACCAGGCCATGGCACAGTCAGGGTCGATCTGGGCTGCCCTCTGGAAGGAGCGGATCGCCTCATCGTGGTTGAAGCCGTAGAGCAACTGCATGGCCTGATCGAACCACTTCTGCGCCTCGGGAGAGGTCGTGGTGACCTTGCGCGTGTAGTTGCCAAAGCCCTCGTAAAGCCGCGCGCCGTCGGCGGAAGCCAACTGAGAGGCATCGTCGGCTTGCGAGGATTGCTGCGCCGACGGGCCGTCGGCGGGGGTCGTCCGGATCGCCGGCTCATCCTGCCTGCAACCGGCGAGGGCGAGGCAGATTCCAGCGATGGCCAAAGCGGTCGCGCCTTGGCGCGAGGGGTACGTCTGTTTCATAGGGGTTTTCCTCCTTAGGGAGGGAACTCTATCCAGAACTTGCTGCCAGGTTGCGGCGGAGGCGCGAAAAAGGCCTCCGCTGCCCGGAACGGGGCATTCCGGCCGGCCGCGGTACGATCGGGGCGTGCCGCATGAGCCCGCCAG
>JBGTBZ010000021.1:0-5398 GCA_041749155.1 Phycisphaerae bacterium | reverse complement strand
GCACCGCCCGCACAGTGGCGATCCAGGCCCGCTGTCGCACTCGCACACCGCGCAGATCGACGGATAAACCACCTCCAGCGCATCCCCCGCCAGCCGCCGCAGCCCCCAAGCCATCGCCTTCAGGCGCTGAAAATGAAAGCGGACTGGCACGGGGCCCCGGACCATTGCAGGACGAGGCTACCAGAGCCGCGGGGGCAACTCACGTCGCATCCCCGGGCCGGGGCCGCGGTTGTGACAATGGGCTGCCCCGCGGTATCGTTCAGGCAGAAAGGGATGCAGAACTCGAGATAATGCCCCGCGACACTGCAAAATCCCCCCTTCCCCTCAGCCAGAAGGCCCGGCGGACTCAGGAACAGCCCATCAGCTTCCTGATGGCCGCCGCCGTCGGCAATCCAAGCCTCATCAGCTTCGCGGCGGGCCTGGTGGATTACGAGACGCTTCCCGTGGCCGAGTCGCGGGCTGCCTTGGAGGCCATTTTCGCCGATCCAGCCCGCGCCAGACGGGCCCTGCAATACGGCACGACACCCGGCGACCCGGATCTGCGACGACATCTCCTGGAGCACATCTGCCGCCTGGAGGGAGTGAAGCCGGCGGACCTGTCGCTGTCGGTCGAAGATGTAATCATCACCACCGGTAGCCAGCAGGCCCTGTACCTGCTGACGGATGTGCTTATGGATCCGGGCGACATCGCCATCGCCGCCAACCCCAGCTACTTCGTCTATACGGGCCTGCTGCAGAGCTTCGGCGCGGATGTGCGGACTGTCCCGCTGGACGACGGCGGAATGGTCGTCGGGGAGGTCGAGAAGCTCCTGGCGGGCCTGGAAGCCTGTGGCGAGCTCAGGAAGCTCAAGCTCGTTTACTGCCAGAGCTACCACCAGAATCCCACGGGCCTGACGCTGGCCGCGGACCGGCGCAAGCCGCTGGTGGACCTGGTGCGGCGTTACAGCGGCAAGGCAGGACACCGCATCGTGCTGCTGGAGGATGCCGCCTACCGGGAGCTGGGCTACGAGTCGGACCAGACGCTGCCCAGCTTGAAGCGATACGACCCGGATAACGAGTTCGTCGCCAGCAGCTACACCTTCAGCAAGGCCTATTCCCCGGGCGTTAAGACCGGCTACTGCTTCCTGCCCCGCGGACTCGCGGACCCGGTGCTACAACAGAAGGGCAACCACGACTTCGGCTCGCCCAACCTCTGCCAGGCGATGCTGCGCGATGTCTTGCGAGAAGGGGCCTACCACGCACACCTCAAGGAGGTCCGCGACGGCTACCGCCGCCGGCGCGACCAGACCCTGGCGGCGCTCCAGGAGCATCTGGGCGGCATTCCCGGTGTCTCCTGGACGAAGCCGGCCGGGGGCCTCTACATCTGGCTGACGCTTCCGCCGGAGGTTGATACGGGCCGCGACAGCGAGATCTTCCGCAGCGCCATGGAGCACGACGTGCTGTACGTGCCGGGCGTCTTCTGCTTCCAGCCCGATGGCCAGACGCCCTGCCCGTCTCACCACATGCGCATCTGCTACGGCGTGGTGCCGCTCGAGAAGATCCACGAAGGCATCGGGCGCCTGGCGGACTGCATCAAGGCGAACATGGACGACCAGGGCCGGTCCACTCCGCGCACGAGCGTCCGGCCGGCCGTCTCCGCAGCGGCACGATAAGCAGATGTCGAACACCGAACATCGAACATCGAACATCGGATATCGAAGTGCCGGAGGCGACATCTTCCGGACTTCGATGTTGGACGTTGGACGTTGGATGTTCGATGTTCAATCTACTCCAGGTCGCCGCCACGATTGACATTCGATGGGCCCGACCCTCTTCCGCTATATCTTCAGGGATTTGTTCCGCGTCTTCCTGCTCTCGATGGTCGTCATCGCGGGCATCATGAGCTTCGCCGGGCTCCTCCGCCCCCTTGCCGAGCGCGGCCTCGACGGCGGCCAGGTCCTGCGCATGCTCGCCTGGCTCATGCCCGCCATGGCGACCTATTCCCTGCCCGTGGCAGCCCTGTTTGCCACCACCTTCGTCTACGGCCGGCTGGCGGCGGACAACGAGATCGTCGCCATCCGCGCTGCGGGCATTCCCACGGGCCTGACGGGCGTCAGCCTGCCGGCCCTGGTGCTCGGGGCGCTGGCACTGGGCATCAGCTTCGGGTTCCTGAGCTTCATCGTCCCCGTTGCCAATCTCCAGGTCGAAAAGGTCGTCTATTCCAATCTCGCGCAGCTTTCGGCCAACGAGATCAACCGCAGCAAGCGCCTCAGCTTCGCAGGCGCCGGCGGGCACCTCACCCTCACCGCCGACAGCGCCGCCGTCATCGACTCCAGCGTCCTGAAGGGCGTTCCCGGCATCTCGCCCCGAACCCAGATCGTCCAACTCCTCAACGTCTACGTACTCCGCTACGAGAACATCGCCACCCGCGGGGAGCCCATGGAGGTCCCGCGGGAGATTTTCTCCGCCCGGCGGGCCACCGCCTTCATCACGCCGCCGCCGTCGTTCGACGAGGGGGTGCTCTCCGGGGCGGCGCTCCAGGACGACCGCTTCCTGCTCACCGTCGTGCTCGACGGGGGCGTCAAGTTCCCGCGCTCGTTCGAAGGCTCCGCCACCGCCCCGCTGGTGGCGGCGGTAAATGCCAGCCAGGTCGGGCCGCTGCCGATGGAATCACCCATGCGGCAGAACACCAAGTTCCTGAACCTCAAGGAGTTACAGCTGCTTTACGCGCAGCCGGCGCTGGGCCGCGACGTCGGCAACCGCCTCCGCGAGCTCGCCGAGCGCGAGCAGCGCATCCAGTACCTCGACCGCCTCATGACCGGCGCCTCCGAAGGTGGGGTCACTTTGCAGGCCGCGGAGGGCATGTTTGCATTTTCCCTGCAGGATGCCGAGATCCGCCGGGGCGAAGCCCGCTTCCACGTCGCGTCGGCCTCCCCCGGGGGTATTGAGCTTGTCCAGGAGCGCGAGGGCGAAACGCTGACGGTCACTGCCCCGCGGGCGAGCATCTCGGCCCAGCCGCTGCGGCTGTCGGAAGGGCCGCGCATTCTCGTGGTTTTCAGCTTCGAGGACGCCACTGTGACGATCGACCCCGCGGACGGCGAGCCGGTCACCACCGCGGGCCGGCCGTTCGAGCGGCGTGCTCTGGTCGAGATGCCCGCGGACCTGGCGGAGCTGCCTGAGAGGGGCGTTCAGATCCTGGAGCAGACGTCGCTGCAAGGCCCGGACATCGACGTGATCCGCGCCCGGATGATGCGACAGACCAACTCCGTGTACGCCGAAGTCCATGCCCGCGTGAGCTTTGCGATCAGTTGCCTGATTCTTCCGATCATCGGCGGCGTGCTGGGCCTGATGTTCCGCAGCGGCAACTTCCTGACCGCCTTCGCGGTCTGCGTCGTGCCGGCGCTGCTGAGCATCGTGCTGATCGTTGGCGGCCAGCACGTGGCGGAAAACACGCCCATCAGGCTCGGCCCCGACGAGTGGAGCAACCCGCTGACGCTGGGGCTCTCCATGGTCTGGGCCGGAAATGTCGCCGTCGCCTTGGCGGCAGGCACCCTGCTCTGGAGGCTCCGCCGATCATGAAGCGTCTTGATCGCTATGTCCTGCTGGCGTTCCTGAAGAACTACCTGATCAGCCTCCTGGTGCTGGTCGGCTTTTACGTCGTCATGGACATGGTCTTCAACTTCGACGAGTTCACACACCACTCGGCGGGCGCGTCCGTCTGGAGCATTGCCTCTGCCATCGCCGGCTACTACTTCTTCCAGAGCTTCTTCGTCTACGCCCAGCTCGCCGGGATCATCCCCGTCCTGGCCGCGGCTTTCACGCTCATGCGCATGAGCCGGTTCAACGAGCTCACCGCCCTACTGGCCGCCGGCGTGCCACTCCTGCGCGTCGCGGCCCCGATCATCCTCGCCGCCGTCGCCCTCAATCTCCTGATACAGCCGGTGAACCAGGAGCTGATCATCCCCGCCCTCGTGGAGCAGATCACACGCGACCATGATGAGGTCTTCGAAACCCCGGGCGGGCACGCCTTCGCCGTCCGGGCCCTGCCCGATGGCGAGGGCGGCATTTTCGATGCTGTCCGATTTCACCCGGCCACCCCGCAGCAGCCTGCCTGGGTCGAGATCCTCACCGTCGTCATTCGGGACCTCGAAGGGAACATCGATCGCATGGTGACCGCCTCCCGTGCCGACTGGGACCCCGCCGCCGGTCTCTGGCGGCTGACCGATGGCCTCGTGGTCGAGGATGTGGCGATTCCTTCCCGGTTGGATGTGGCCTCGCTGCTGGAAACCGATGCCGGATCCCTTCGCCTGAGCCCCGCCAAGCCCATCGAAACCCTCGAATCGACCATCGATCCCTTCGAAATCGAGCTCTTTCGCTCCGCCGACATCGGCGTCGGCGCCGGCGGCAGCTATTTCGACCTGCTCAGCACCCGGCAGATGAACGAGCTCCTGGAGCGCCCCCGCCAGTACGCCTCCGCGGACCTGCTGCGGGCAAAGCACACACGCCTGGCGCTGCATGTCATGAACATCGTGCTCATCCTGCTGGCGATTCCCGCCGTCCTGACCCGCGAGCCGGGCAACCTCCGACGGGCCGCGGCGCGCACGCTGCTGCTCGTCGGGACCGCCATGGCCACGATCTTCGTCTGCCAGCTCCTGGCCAAGGAGCCGCCCAGCGCCGAGCTGGCCAGCCGCTGGCCCGCCTGGATGGCCTGGGCCCCCGTCATGATTTTCGGTCCCACCGCCGTGCTGCTGCTGGACCGGCTGGAGACGTGAACCTCAAGCCCTCTCCGCCAGCGCTTGGATCCCGCGATAATGCCGGCGGAAACGCTCCGCCAGCTCGATCTGCTTGCGGGCCTTCCACGTAGACTCAAGCCCCCGCGGCTGCGCCCGGCGCTGGGCGCGCAGGGCCTTGACCTCGTCCCAGTCGATCGGCAGGTCTCGCAGGACCGTCAACAGGGCCTGGCGCTTCTGCTCGTTGGGCACGCGCAGCACGGCCTGGTAGGCCTCGTGCAGCGCCGTCTGGGCCTCGATCCATGCCGCCTGCCATACCATCCTCGTCTCGGTGAACTCCACCATCCAGTCCTGCCGCTGGTTGAATCCCCCCGCCTCCTCGAACGGGTCCACCTCGTCAGTCCACCTGGTGCGGTCCGCGTACACGTCAAGCCGGATTGGCGGACGACGCAGGGCGCGGCGCGTGGGACCGCCGGGGGCGCCAACCTCTAGGATCCACAGCCGCTGCCCCTCCGGCGAAAGCAGGAACTCGATGAACCGCTGAGCCGTCTCCAGCCGCTCGCCCATCGTGCCGTACAGGATCGCGATCGGGTCCGGCGTAATGGCCGTCGCCGCCGGGGGGCTCACAAACTGGATCCGGTCCGGCCCGGCAAGCTCCTGCTCGACACGGCCGTAAAAGTCGATCGCGA
>JBGTBZ010000020.1:0-1822 GCA_041749155.1 Phycisphaerae bacterium | reverse complement strand
TCGGAGCCGGCGGGCCTCCGCGCGGCGGTCGGCCCGTGCATCGGTTTTGAGGCGTTTGAGGTCGGCCCGGAGGTCCTGGAGGCCTTCGAAGCCCGTTTCGGCCCCTCCGCTCCGCTCCGCAGGGATGGGCCGAATGGTAAGGGACATGTGGATCTGGCGGCCTCCGCCTCGATGGCCCTTGAAGATTGCGGTGTTCCGTCAGACCAGATCGACGTGGCCAATCTCTGCACTTTCCGGCAAAAGCACGAGTTCTTCAGCCACCGCCGCGACGCCGGCATCACCGGCCGCATGGCGGCGGTGATACAGCCACGTCCTTAACGCACCTGAAGCTCATCTGCGGCGAAGCGGATGCCCAGCGACGGGATTTCGACGGCCTTCTCGCCATCGACGACTTCGCCGGCCACCCAGGCCTCATGCCCGGCGATGCGGGCCGCCTGCACGGCCTGGTCCGCATCTTCCGCAGCCACGTAGGCAGTGAAGCCGACGCCCATGTTAAACGTGGCGTACATCTCGCGCTGGTCCACAGGTCCCCGGGTCTGGATGAATGAGAACACCTCGTGCGGCGGGCGGATTTCCGTGATCCGGTACGTCAGCGGCTGGTCCAGCCGCATGAGCTTGCGCCAGCCGTGGCCCGTGACGTGCACCGCGTACTTCAGCCTGACGCCCGCGGACCGGCAGGCGGCGATGAAATCGGCGTAGAGCGCGCTCGGGTCCAGCAGGGCCTCGCCAAACGCCCGGCCGTCGCTCATGGACGTCAGATACCCCTCCGGCAGGCGCTCGGCGATCCGGCGGCAGAGCGTCAGCCCGTTGGTCTGCACGCCGGTGCTGGCCAGGAACAC
Source organism: Phycisphaerae bacterium (assembly GCA_041749155.1). Classification (GTDB taxonomy): domain Bacteria; phylum Planctomycetota; class Phycisphaerae; order Tepidisphaerales; family Tepidisphaeraceae; genus JAEZED01. The sequence continues at coordinate 983 of JBGTBZ010000020.1, read as the reverse complement.
GATCGCATCCCCCGCCTCCACGTCGCCGCGGATGCGGTCCTCTTTGCTCATTCGCCCCATGGCGCTGCCCGCCAGGACGATCGCGTTTCGCTCCACCAGGCCCGACAAGGCCGGCGTCTCCCCCCCGCCCCAGACCGCCCCTGCCCGCCGGCAGCCCTCCGCAAATCCCTCCGCCAGGTCAGCGGCGCGCTGCTCTTCGGCAAACCACAGCGAATCCCCGACGGCGGCGTGCATGGCGACGCTCATCGGCAGGCAACCGACGGTGACCAGGTCGTTGACGATCGTGGCGACGGTGTCGATGCCGATGTGGTGATAGAAGCTGCGTCCGGTCAGCTCCTGCATGGCGTCGGCGACGAGATTCTTCGTGCCCAGGCCCTCCTCGACGTGGGCCAGGTAGCCATCGGGCGTCTCGATGAGGTACGCCGACTCCCCCCGCGTCCCCTCCGCCTCGCGCACGCCGTGCCCCGCCAGCATCGGCACCGTCGTGGCGGCAGCGCGCTGGCAGGCGCGCTTGAAGGCGTCCAGGGCGTCGTAATCGACGCCGGCGGACTCGTAGCTCAGCGGAGCATCTGCCATCGGCGTACCTTAGCAGGCCACGGATAGGATGGGTGCGATGCCGCGACCGCTGCGAGAACGCCTGGCTTTCAGCACGAACGCATTCAAGAAGTCCACGCTGGGTGACGCGCTTGATGCCATCGCACGAATCGGCTACGCCGGCTGCGAGATCATGGCTGACCAGCCGCACATGACGCCCGTGGAGCTCTCGCCCCTCCAGATACGGGCCATGGCGGCGGACCTCGCCAGACGCGGGCTGAAGGTCAGCAACGTCAACGCCTTCACCGGCTTCTTCGCCGCCGGCGAGATGCCCACGGGCGATACCTATCACCCCACCTGGCTCGAGCTCGACGAATCGGCACGGCAGGTGCGGATCGACCACACGATCGCGAGCATCCGCCTAGCGGCGGCCCTGGGTGCGGGCACCG
>JBGTBZ010000019.1:0-2998 GCA_041749155.1 Phycisphaerae bacterium | reverse complement strand
CTCGGCGACGGTCATCTCGCCTAAGCGTAGCAGAGGGCCCCGCCCCCCGCCCGCCGCAGCCCGCAGAGGCACAGCGAAGCGCCGCGAGGTCACTTCTGGAGCATGTGGCGCCGCCAGGCGACCTCAAGACCGCGGTAGTCGACGCCGTACATCTCCTTCAGAGCGGCCTCGGCGTTCTCGCCAGCCTTCACGCGGTCGATGTAATCGCGGAACTTCTTCGGATCCTCGGTCTGCATCGCCTCAATAAGCGTCAGCATGACCGGGTAGAGCTCCGGTCCGGGGAGGCTGCGGTCGTCGAAGATCGAGCTGATGCTCTTGCCGTCCCGGGCCATCATTCGCGCCTGATTGTGAGCCCCGAAGCGAGGATAGACCTTCTCGGCGATCACTTCCGCCACCCCCTCGTTGAGCCAGCGCGGCACGAAGGCGTTGCTGCGGTAGCGGGCGAAGAAGGCGTGGGAGAACTCGTGCGTCAGGTTCCTGCGCCAGATCTGCCGCGCCACCTCCAAGCCGTACCGATCCGTCTGCCGCGGCTTGCTCATGATGAGCTTGCCCATGCCATCGCTGCGGCCGGTGTAGTAGCCTGCGACGGTATCGGTGAACTTCTTCTGCCCGTCGATCTGGTGAGCGTACCGCATGAAGTCGGCGTGGTCGTCGAACATGTAAACCGGCAGCTTGCCGACGAATACGTTCAGTTGCGGCGGAATCCCGAACTCCAGGGCCACCAGCCGATACGCACGCTCCAGCGAGTCACGCAGGAACTCGTCGTCGATCGGCTCCCAATCGGTGAAGATGACGAAGTGCTCGGTTTCCAGCCGCCGCGCCACGACGCCAAGCCGTTTCAGCGACCGCTCCGCGGAGCGCTCGGCCTCTTCCATGACGCGTGCAGCGTGTTCGGGAGCGACGGGTTCGAAGAATGCGATCCCGGGCGCGTCGCTGAGCAACTCGCCGGACGGCCCGCCGAAGGCGCCGTCGGATTCCGGTTCCGCCTCGAGCTCCGGTTCCTGATCCACCCCCTTGAGGGGCCCTCGAAGCCGACCGGGCGCCTCCAGGCGGATGCGCCCGACCTCCTCCTCAAGGGCCGGGTCCAGCCGCAGGGCCCAGTGAAGGGCCTTCTCCGCCTCGGTTTCCGCCCCGATCTCGAGGGCAAACTCCCCGAGCTTCAGCCAGTCCGGTGCGCTCTTCTGATCGATCAGCCGGTATCGGGCGGTGAAGGCCGAGGACGGCGTGACATCGATCCACTTGTGCACCTGGCGCTCACCGCGAACCACGAGCGTCAGCGTCTCGGTGTCGTATCCCACCAGATCGCCCAGAAGGGATCTGCGGCCCTCCACGAAGTTCACCCGTACGGTGATCGGCGGATCGACGACCACCGGATCGCCAGCCTGCCCCGCGGCAGGCGAGGCCAGCGCCAGGAGCAGCGCGAACACGAGGATCTGCTTGAGCGGGGTGGGCATGGCTACTGCGCACAGCTTACACGCCCGCGACGGCGGCGGACGGCTCCGGGTTCGACGCCCGGAACAACAGCCGGTTCCAGTAGTGCGGCCGCAGCCCGGCCACCCAGGCGGCGGCGGCGTTGGCGGGGAGGGCCAGGCACACGATGGCCCAATTCTCCTGTCCTGCCACGGGGACCAGGGAAAGGACGGCGCCAACCAGGCAAACGGCAAGGTGCCCGGCTGCCACCGCGATGGTGGCCCGCGGCCATCGGCCGGAGACGGTCATGAAGGTCAGCGGCAGGCCTAAAGGCGACAGGAGCAGCATGTTCTGATTCTCGTAGCCCGCCCAGTGGCCCGTCAGCAGCCACACGAAGATGAAGAACGCACCCGCTATCCCGGCCACCAGGGACCACGCCGCGGCCGCCAGACGGGCGGGAATCGTCGTTTTCATGCGTGCGAGCAGCACCATGACCGCCGCCAGCCCGAGGCCGACCAGCCCGGTCTGCCACCACCGGCTCGGCGGGTCCGCAGGGGGGACGGGGAAGGTGCCGGCGTTCAACAGCATGGGCGTCCCGGCCAGCGGGCGGCCGCGGCCGCGCTCGTCGGTCAGTTCCACCGCCTGAAGCCAGTCGCGCAACTGGCTGGGCAGGAAAGTGTGTTCCCATGCGTCAATGGCGCGATCCGCAGGGCGTCCCAGGGCCAGATGGATGCCGAGCCAGAGTGGCCAGTCGGGCGCCATGTGGCGGTCGGCCTCCGCACGCCAGGTCGTGCGGGCGGGAACGCCCTGAAGCTGTCGCTTGATCTCGCCCCCGAGTGATTCATTCAGTACATCGCGCAGCTCGGTCGAGCAGTTGGCCAGGAAGTAGTCGTAGCGGTAGTCGGCGTTCTCGGGCAGCACGCCGTATTCGCAGGCCCGCAGGAGAGACTGCGCCTGGGCGGGCGTCAGGCTCAACTCCTGAAGCTCCACGCGCCGGCCAAGACGCTTATAGAAGTCCAGCGTCGTGTTGCCATCGGCCACCCCGCTGCTGTAGAGCATCTCACCCTGGATGAACCGGCCGATGAAGTTGGGCTGCTCGAAGTCGAAGCGGCCCCAGTCGTAAGCTGCCGTCCCGCTGGAGCCTGGATTGATGAACAGCAGCGCGTTATGCCCGTAGCGCTCATAAGGCAGGTCGCCGGGCCCGATTGTGAGCAGGTAAACGCGCAGATCCTGCGCCGCCGCGGCGGAGGGCAGCAGCAGGGTCAGGAGGATTCCAAGCAAAAGCCGCCCGGGCACGCCGGATCTTAGGGAGCATCGCGGCCGATACGGACTAATCCCGCGGCTTTCGCCATGCCGATCTGCTTGGGGTATCCTCCTGCCTTGGGCCGCTCCCTCATGACATCACTGAACGCCACCGCCATCCGCCTTTTTCCGGTCATCCTCGTCCTTTGCCTGCTCGCTTCGGCGGGGTGCTCGGGCAGGCAAAGCCAGCCGCGCGACGTGGAGGCCCTGATGACGCCGCCGGAAGCCCCGGTCCCCCCGCCGCTGCGCAATGTGCCGCTGGACCCGCAGATGCTGGCGTCGGCGG
>JBGTBZ010000018.1:0-2027 GCA_041749155.1 Phycisphaerae bacterium | reverse complement strand
GCTCCAGCCGCGTGAAGGGCGACAGCGATCGGCCGCGCTCTATACTGAACGCAGACAGGTCCGCCCCCGGCTGGGCCAGCAGCGGCTCGCGCGCCGCCTGCTGGTCGAGCCGGGGATCCGTCGCCGTCGCCCGCCCCGTAAAGAACCGGTTCGCCCTGGAATCCAGGCTCTCATCCAGCGGAATCAGCGCCGACTGCGGCACGTATCCGCCCGTCCCTGGGATTCGCGCAAAGTCGCTGGGCGGATTGGCCGTCTGCGCCGTGCTGTAGTAAGGGCGCACGTTCTGCGCGTTGTTGATCAGCGTGCCCGAGCCGGTGATTCCCGTCGCGTTCCCCGCCAGCCTGCTGCTGGGCATTCCCGTGAAGTCACGGAACTCCCGCTGGCTGCTGTAAGGAACGAAGTCGCGAAATCCTCGTCCCCCGGTCACGTTCCCGGTCACGAGCTCGTTACCCAGCCGATAACGCTCGTTGATGGCGTTCTCGATGCCGCCGACGTTCGATCCCCCCGAGCCCACGCGGTTGCTGGCGTCCAGCGCGTCCCCGCGCTGCTGCACCTGCTGCTGAGCGAAGGCCGAGGAAGCAAGCCCCACCACCGCCACCGCGGTCACCGCGGCCAGGAGCAGTCGGAGGGCGTGGAGGCGTCGCTGCGAAAATTTCGTGCTTTGCATGTGTCGAGTCTCCGTCTGATCCCCCCGGATTCTAAGGGAACCATCGGACACCTGCAGCATCAGAAGCCACGTTTTGCCCCGCCCTCAGCTTCCGCCGTGGGACGATTCGCGCACCGCTCCATGGTCGGAAAATTCATCGGAAACACGTATTTCTGAGCCATCAAGCGGCTCTTTGAACCGGTGGTGCGCATTTGAGGCGATTTACGCGCACCGCCAGTCAATGGGTATGACCCCGCCATGCCTCGTGAGACGGCCCGGCTGCGGTTATCCTGCCCCCATGCAACGGATTGCCGCCCACGCCGTCTTTTTCTGCCTCATGGCCTTCATGGCCGCTTCCCCGGCCCTCGCGCAGCCGCGGGTCAAGCTGGGAATCGACGTGCTGCGCGACGATGCCTTCGCCCCGTTACGCGGCAAGCGCGTCGGCCTCATCGCGAACCCCGCCAGCGTCGATGCGCATCTTCGCTCGACGATCGACATCCTGCACGCCGCCCCGGAGGTGAACTTGGTTGCCCTTTACGGCCCGGAGCACGGCGTCTGGGGCGATGAATACGCCGGCGATCGCATCGAAAACCGCACCGACCCGAAAACGAAGCTGCCCATCTTCAGCCTCTATGGCGCCACGCGCAAGCCCACGCCGGAGATGCTCGCCGGAGTTGACGTGCTCGTCTTCGATCTCCAGGACATCGGCTCGCGCTCCTACACTTACATCAGCACGATGGAGCTGTGCCTGGAGGCCTGCGCCGAGCAGGGCAAGGAGCTGATCATCCTCGATCGCCCCAACCCGCTCGGCGGCGTGCGCGTCGAGGGGCCGGGGCTGGATACGCAGTTCGAGTCGTTTATCAGCGCCCTGCCGGTTCCGTACGTGCATGGCATGACCATGGGCGAGTTGGCGAAGATGCTGCGCGAGAAGCAGTTCCCGCAGTTTCAGCGGCTGACGGTCATCCCCATGCAGGGCTGGCGGCGCGAGATGGTGTGGGAGGACACCGGCCTGACCTGGGTGCCGACGAGCCCGCACATCCCGCATGCCACCAGTACCTGGGCCTACGCCTGCACCGGCATCGCCGGCGAGCTACTGCAGATCTCTAACGGCGTGGGGTACACCCTCCCGTTCCAGCTCGTCGGCTCGCCGACCACTGATGGCGAGACCTTGGCGGCGGCGATGCGACGGCACTGGCCGGCGGGCAGCGGCGTCGAGTTCCGTCCGGCCCGGTTCAAGCCGTTTTATGCGACCTTTGCGGGGGAAAAGTGCCAGGGCGTGCAGATTCAGGCCGACCCGCGCAAAGCGCCAAGCCTTGTCGAGATCAACTACCGTTTGCTGGAAGCGATGGACGCCGCCAGCGCCATCGCCGCCGCCCCGGAG
>JBGTBZ010000017.1:0-10936 GCA_041749155.1 Phycisphaerae bacterium | reverse complement strand
GCCGGCGGCGAAATACGACGTCCGCCGCATGACCGAAGCGCCGCCGCCGCGCCCCGAACTCTCCGCCGCACCCTCGCAGCAAGAGCTCCGCTCCCTCCCCGAAGCGGCTTGACCGCGCCGCCACGCCCATTCACCAGCCTGCGGAATCCCATCCAGTAGACCTCCACGCCCACCATCAGCCAGATCGCCCCGATGTACGCGCTGCGCTCCGCGGGCGGCGACCTGCCATCTCCCAGGGAACATGAGAACCACGGCATAGGGGCTGGATTGTTAACCGCCGTCCCGAATTTCCTCGACGCGGTGGCCGGGAAACGGATCCGCGGCCGCTTGCGGACGTCCCCCGGGAAACGGTATCATCGGGGCGGGCCTGGCGGCCGGAGATGGGCAGGGCCGCGCGTTGGCTGTCTCCTCGCTTTCTCATGGATCCTGCGTCTCCCCACAACCAAGGTCTGGCGCGGCACTTGCTGGCGCTGGAGGCGTCAAGCGCTTCCGCCGGCGCGCACGAGGCGACTCAGGTGTGTGAGAAGCTGCGCCTCCCCCTGACGCGATTCGCCGGCACCGACGGATTCGCCTCGCTCCTGCGGCGCGCCTCGGCGCTGGCGCGCGCCCAGGATCCTTCGGTCGGCCGCATCACGATCCAACCCGACTCCACGATCGAGGGATTCGCCGAGCTGGCGCCGCATGGCACCAACAACGGCGAAGCGGGTGTCCTGGTCATCGCCCATATGCTCGACTTGATCGAGATGTTCATCGGCGCGCCGCTGATGCTGCGCCTCGTGCGCGACGCGTGGCCCGGCGCGTCGCTGGAGCATAGCAAGGAAGGATTGATGCGCTTATGAGCAAGCGATCCGAGACGAACGATCACCGCCAGGCCGGGCGCCACGGCCGCGTTGACATTCGCCTGCTGCCCACGGGCGTGCCGGGCCTGGACGAGATCCTGGGGGGCGGGCTTCCCGAGTACTCGTTCAACATCATCGCCGGCGCGCCCGGGTCCGGGAAGACGACGCTGGCGCATCAGTTCGTCTTCGCCAACGCCACCAAAGAGCGTCCCGCAATCTACTTCACCGTGCTTGGGGAGCCGGCCATCAAGATGCTGCGCTACCAGCAGCAGTTCACGTTCTTTGATCAATCGAAGATGGACGGGGCGATCCGCTTCGTCAACCTCAGCCAGCTCATACTCGACCAAGACCTCGGCGCCGTGCTCGATCGGATCGTCGAGGAAGTCGAAGGCTGCAACGCCAGGATCGTCGTGGTCGATTCGTTCCGCACCGTGGTCCGCAAGGCGCTAGGCAGCGCCACGGAAATGGAACTCCAGGGCTTCGTCCAGCGCCTGGCGCTGCACCTCACGAGCATGCAGGCCACCACGTTCCTCATCGGCGAATACGTCGAAGGCGAGCTGCGCGACAACCCCGTCTTCACCGTGGCCGACGGGCTGTTCTGGCTCTACCAGAGCGTCGAGCGCAACTCGATCGTGCGGAAGATGCAGGTCATGAAGCAGCGCGGGCGGGAAACCGTGCCCGGCATGCACACGTTCCGCATCACAGACGGCGGGCTGCAGACCTTCCCGCGCACCTTCGGGCTCACCAATAGCGCACACCACGAAAAGGGCAAGCGACGCGTGTCAACGGGCGTGCACGAGCTTGATGAGATCATGGGCGGCGGCGTGCCCGAAGGCGACAGCCTGCTCGTGGCCGGGCCCTCCGGCGCGGGAAAGACGGTGCTGGGCATGCAGTTCATCCATGAAGGCGTGCAACATGGCGAGCCGGGCATCGTGGCCATGTTCGAAGAGCTCCCCGACGAGTACATCGAGCGCGCCGCCAAGTTCGGCATCGACTTCGCCAAGGCCCGCAAGAACGGCACGCTCAAATTCATCTACCTGCGCCCGCTGGATCTCTCGGTGGACGAGACGCTTCACGAGATCGTGAGCACGGTGCGCGAGGTTGGCTGCAAGCGCCTGGTGATCGATTCGCTGGTCGGCTTCGAGCTGGCGCTTGCCCCCGCCTTCCGCACGGACTTCCGCGAGTCGCTCTACCGCATGATCGGCGCGCTGACGCGCATGGGCGTGACGATCCTCAGCACCGTTGAGATCGAGGAAGACTTCACCTCGATGAGCCTGAGCAACTTCACTGTCTCGTTCCTCGCCGACGACATCCTGCGCATGCGCTACGTCTCGATCAACGGCCAGCTCCGCAAGATGCTCATGGTCGTGAAGATGCGCCGCACGGCACACGGTATCGACATGTGGGAGTACCGGATCACGCCCCAGGGCCTCTGTATCGGCGAGCCGCTGCGCGGATACCGTGCCCTGATCAGCAGCATTCCCGCGCCGTGGTCGATGGAGGCGGGGCCGATCCAATCCGTACCCGAGCAGCAAACCGGTCCCGCGAGGAAGAAACCGGGCAGGCGCAAGCCACGGTGAGCGTCCGCGGGGAACGTCGTTCACATTGGTTCGTTACGGGCCTCGTGCGCTGGCGGTACAATGATCGCCCTTGGCGTGCGGGACGATCGGCGCGGGCACGAATAGACGCGGGCAAGACGAGGAGCGGCCCCGATGCGGCTGGCGGATTTCATTCTCGCGAACATCGAGCCCATTCTCGTCGAGTGGGAAGTGTTTGCGCGCAGCATCTGGCCCGGCACCGCCGCGGCGGACCCGGCGACCCTGCGCGACCACGCCCAGGACATGCTTCTTGCGACGGCATCGGCCATGAAGTCGGCGCAGACGACCCGGGAACGCTCCGAACGGTCGCGGGGCAGGGGCGAAGACGGGTCGCACGACGCCGACGTCAATCGGGCGTCGGCCGCCCACGGCGCCGAAAGGGTCGAATCGGGGTTCGACCTGGCTTCACTCATCGCCGAGTACCGGGCGCTGCGGGCCAGCGTCATCCGCCTCTGGCGCGAAAGTCAGCCGCGTCCCGATCACAACGACCTGGATGACGTGTCGCGATTCCACGAGTCGATCGACCGATCGCTCGCCGGGGCCGTCCTTGCATATACCCAGATGGTCGAAGCCGAGCGCAAGGCAGCGCTTGACGGACAGAACCGGCATGCGATAGAGCTGCGCGAGGCGAACGAGGCGCTGTTGGTCTCCTCTGTCCGCCAGCACGAACTGACGGAGCAGGCTCGGGACGCCGCCACCGCGCTGGGCGAGGCCAAGGAGCAGGCCGAGGCCGCCAACCGCAGCAAGGATGTGTTCCTGGCCACCCTCAGCCACGAGATCCGCACGCCTTTGAACGCGATTCTTGGCTGGGCTCAGGTTCTCAACAGCGGCGGTGCTGATGCGGAAGATGTGCGCGAGGCTGCCGAAGTCATCGAGCGCAATGCCAGGGCGCAGGCGGCACTGATCGAAGACGTGCTGGACGTGTCACGGATTGTTTCGGGGAAGATCCGACTGGAGATGCAGCCTTGCAACCTCGAAGAGATTCTCGCGGAGGCGGTCGATTCCGTTCGCGCATCAGCCGAGGCCAAGAAGATCAAGCTCTCGACGGCCATCGACTCCTCCGCCGCCGGCGTCGCCTGCGACCCCACGCGCATGCAGCAGGTAGCCTGGAACCTGCTGTCCAACGCGATCAAGTTCACCCAGGTTGGCGGGGAGATACACCTGCAGTGTGCGCGCGAGGAGGGGTCCATCCGCTTCGAGGTCCGCGACAACGGGCCCGGCATCAGCGCTGAGGTCCTGCCGCACGTGTTCGAACGATTCCGCCAGGGCGATGACGGGATCAAGCGCAGCTTCGGGGGCCTTGGGCTCGGGCTGTCGATCGTGCGGCATCTCGTGGAGATGCACGGGGGCACGGTAACGGCTAGCAGCGACGGGGTCGGCAAGGGCGCGACCTTTGTCGTCACGCTCCCCGTTCGAGCCGCAGGCGACGTTGCTTTGGGTGACGAATCGCACGACCCTGAGTCCGGAGATCTCGCCACTTCTACCGGCAACGCGACCGAAGATCATCCGCCGGTTCGCCTTGACGGTTTGCGCATCCTGGTGGTGGACGACGAGGCCGACGCGCGCCGGCTGCTGATCCGGATCCTGCAAGCGGGCGGCGCAGCCGTCACGGCGGCGGACTCCGCGTTTGCAGCGATCGATCTGCTGCCCACAGTGCGTCCCAACCTGCTGGTGAGCGACCTGGGGATGCCCTCAAAGGACGGCTTCGAACTGATCCGGGAGATTCGCTCGGCCGGGTACGACGCCGACCGCTTGCCCGCGGTGGCGCTCACGGCCTTCGCCCGGCCTGAAGATCAACACCTGTCGCTTGCTGCTGGATATCAGGTACACATCTCCAAGCCCGTCGATGCGGGCGAACTGACGGCCGTCATCGCACGTCTGGCGGCAATCAGCCCCTGATTCGCCTGGCGCTTGCTCCGGCGGCTGTTGCCCGCTTCTGGTCCGGAGACACCTTCCGACCAGGCCAGTAGAACTCATTGCCCAGTCCGCCTGCCTGGCGGGGGAACTTTCAGCTTTCCTTGAGACGTCGGGTAGCCCCTATGATGGAGGTGGCGCTCGGGGCGCTTCGTTCGCACGCATCGTCCTTCGATGGCACGCGCGAAGCGCAACCATCGGACGATTCGCCGTCCGGCTTTTTGGCATAAGTCTACGATGAACAGCACCATGATGTCCGATGCCCCTTCAACGACCGCGCGCATGAGGCTCGCCGACTTTATTCTCGACAATGTCGAGGCCATCCTCGTCCATTGGGAGGCCTTTGCGCAAGAGATCTGGCCGGATCAGGCCGAAATCGATCCCGTCGAGCTGCGCGACCATGCCGAAGCCATCCTCCGCGCCACCGTGGCGGACATGCGCTCCCACCAGACGCCCGATGAGCAGTCCGACAAGTCCATGGGCCACGACACGGGCGGCCGGCACAGCCGGCGCCTGGATTCCGCCTCCGACCTGCACGGGGCCGGGCGCGTCGAATCGGGGTTTAAGCTCAAGGAGGTTCTCGCCGAGTACCGCGCCCTCCGCGCCAGCGTGCTGCGCCTCTGGCGCGACAGCCGCCCCGTCCGGGACGCCGAGGACCTCGACGACCTCACCCGCTTCCACGAATCGATCGACCAGTCCCTCGCCCAGGCAGTCGAGAGCTTCACCGAGCGCGTCGACCAGTCGCGACGCCTCTTCCTGGCCATCCTCGGCCATGACCTGCGCAACCCGCTCAATGCGTTGACGGTGTCGGCCCAGTTGCTGACGCTGCCCGACCAGGACGATCCCGAGGCCATCGTCGAAGCGGCATCGGTTATTGCCGCCAGCGCGCGGGCCATGGAGCGCATGATCGGCGACCTGCTGGACTTCACCGCCTCGGGCCTCGGCGGCAAGATGCCGCTGTCGCGCGCCTCCACCGACCTCCAGGCGATCTGCCGCGAGGTCGCCGAAGAGATCCGCGCCACCGAGCCGCAATGCACGCTGCACCACAAGTGCGAAGGCGATCTGACCGGGCACTGGGATGCGACCCGCCTGCGCCAGGTCGTCTCCAACCTGCTCGGCAACGCCGTGCAGCATGGGGGAGACGGCGCGGGGGCCTGCAACGTCAGCCTTTCCGTGCGCTCCGAGGGTTCTCAGGTCGTGCTGGCGGTGCATAACGACGGCCGGCCCATTCCGGCGAGTGCTTTGCCGACCATCTTCGACCCGCTGCGCCGCCTCGCCTCCGGCGATCTGCCCCGCCGCAACCGCTCTGTCGGCATTGGCCTGGGGCTGTACATAGCCCACCAGATCGTGACCTCCCACGGCGGCACGATCGACGTGCAGTCCACCGCCGACGCGGGCACGACCTTCACTGCGTGCCTGCCCCGCCAGCCGCCGCCAGGCCTTCGCGACGCGCCGGATGCCGTTCCACGAACGGGCCACGCCGCCACTTAGGGCGTTCCTTCAACCGCCGCCCCGCCCCTATAATGAGGCGCGCCTCGTCGCTTCCTTCGTTCGCACCGCCCGTCGCATGCAGCTCACCCGCATCGATCTGCGGGTGCTAAAGGCGAGGGGCGGATCTGACGGTGCGGGCGCCGGGGCAGGCAAGAGAGCGATGATGACGCGTGAACCATTAGCCGTCGAGGACATCCAGGACTACGCCCTGAACATCGTTGATACGGTGCGTGAGCCGTTGTTGATCCTCGACACGACGCTGCGTGTACGGTCGGCCAACCGTGCCTTCTACCAGACTTTTCAGGTCTCGCCCGAGGAGACCGTCGACCGGCTCATCTATGAGCTGGGCAACGGTCAGTGGGACATCCCCGACCTGCGGACGCTCCTGGAAGACATCGTCCCCAAGAGCTCGGTCTTCAACGACTTCGAGCTCGAGCACACGTTCCCGGTCATCGGGCGGCGCGTGATGCTGCTCAACGCGCGCAAGCTTCAGGCCGGACGGCACGGAGAGCTGCTCGTGCTGGCGATGGAAGACGTCACCGCGCGCAAACGGGCGGAAGAGGAGCTGCTCAAGGCCGGCGCGTTACAGAACGCGATCTTCAATAGCGCCAACTTCTCCAGCATCGCCACCGATGACAAGGGCGTCATCCAGATCTTCAACGTGGGCGCCGAGCGCATGCTGGGCTACGCCGCGTCGGAGGTAATGAACAAGATCACGCCGGCGGACATCTCCGACCCGCAGGAAGTGATCACGCGGGCCAAGGCGCTCAGCGCCGAACTGGGGACGATGATCACGCCCGGGTTCGAGGCGCTGGTGTTCAAGGCCTCGCGCGGGATCGAGGACATCTACGAGCTGACGTACATCCGCAAGGACGGAAGCCGCTTCCCGGCCATCGTGTCGGTCACCGCGCTACGCGACGCGCCGGGCGGGATCATCGGGTACCTGCTGATCGGCACCGACAATACCGCGCGCAAGCAGGTGGAGGCCGAGCGCATGCTGCTCGACCAGGCCGTGCGCGATCAGCAGTTTTACACCCGCTCGCTGATCGAATCGAACATCGACGCGCTGATCACGACCGACCCGCGCGGCATCATCACGGACGTGAACAAGCAGATGGAGGCGCTGACGGGCTGCACGCGAGACGAGCTGATCGGCGCGCCCTTCAAGGACTACTTCACCAACCCGGAACGGGCCGAGGCGGGCATCAAGCTCGTGCTGGGCGAAGGCAAGGTCACGGACTACGAACTTACGGCGCGCCACCGGGACGGCGCAGAGACCGTCGTTTCCTACAACGCGACGACGTTCCACGACCGGGATCGCAAGCTGCGCGGCGTGTTCGCCGCCGCTCGCGACGTCACCGAACGAAAGCGCTACGAACAATCACTGCAGGAGGCCAACCGCGCCAAGAGCGTCTTCCTGGCCAACATGTCGCACGAGATCCGCACCCCGATGAACGCGATTCTGGGGTTCTCCCAACTGATGCTGCGCGACAAGGACCTCACGCCGCGCCAATGCCAGTTCCTCGGAACTATCAACCGCAGCGGCGAGCATCTGCTGGCCCTGATCAACGACATTCTCGAAATGTCCAAGATCGAAGCGGGCCGGACGACCCTGAGCCTTACCACCTTCGACCTGCCGTCACTGCTTCAGGACCTGGAGATGATGTTCCGCGTACGCACGGACGAGAAGAGGCTCTCGTTCTCCGTGAAGACGATCGGCGACGACGTTCCCCAGTACATCGTTGGCGACATCAACAAGCTGCGTCAGGTGTTCATCAACGTGCTGGGCAACGCCGTCAAGTTTACCGAGCGGGGCGGGGTCAGCATGCGTGTGCGCGTCGATCGCCGCGGCGAGGCGGGATCGCTTCTACGGGTTGAGATCCAGGACACGGGGCCAGGCATCTCGGCGGACGACCAGGAAAAGCTGTTCAGGCACTTCGAGCAGACCAAGTCCGGGCAGCAGACGGGGACCGGAACCGGCCTGGGGTTGGCGATCAGCCGGGAGTTCGTGCGGCTCATGGGCGGCGCGATCACCGTGAACAGCCAGGTCGGCGAGGGCAGCGTCTTTGTGATCGACCTGCCGTTGGAGCAGGGCGATGCCGCCGCCGTCCACGCCAAGGACGATTCGCGCCAGGTGACTCGACTTCAGGCCGGACAGGAGGAGTGTCGGGTTCTCGTGGCCGACGACGTCGAGGACAATCGCCAGCTTCTCTCCCAACTGCTTGGCCCAGTCGGATTCGAGGTGCGTCTTGCGATCAACGGTGCCGAGGCAGTCCACGAGTTCGAGCAGTGGCGGCCGCACCTGATCCTGATGGACTTCCGCATGCCGGTCATGGACGGACACGAAGCGATCCGGCAGATCCGGGCGATGGAGGGCGGCGCCGTCCCGAAGATCATCGCGGTGACGGCCAGCGCGATGGACGAGAACCGCCAGGAGCTGATGGCGATCGGCGCCGACGACTTCATCGGCAAGCCCTTCCGCGAGGCCGAGCTGTTCGAAAAGATCCATGCACAGGTGGGCGTGAAGTACGTGTACGCCGAACGCGCCCCAGCCGTAACGCCGGCGGCGGACGTTGAGCTCACGCCCCAATCGCTCTCTCGCTGCTCGCACGAGCTCATCGCGTCGCTGCGGGAGTCCGTGGTCAGGGCAGACCTTGACGAGTTGCTGACGAAGCTCAAGGAGGTCGAAAAGTGTGACCCCGGCGTAGCGCGCGAAATGCACCGCCTCGCGGAGGGATTCCAGTACCAGAAACTGCTCGATCTATTCAGCGCGGGAGACCCCCTTGAATCCGGTACTGCCTGATAGCGACAAAGCCAGCCGGGCGCCCGGCATTCTCGTCGTGGACGACACCGCCGCCAACCTCCAGGTGCTGGCGGGCATGCTCAAGGAGCGCGGGTACAAGGTGCGCCCCGTACCCAGCGGGAAGCTTGCCCTGCTGGCCGCCCAGCGCGATCCGCCCGACCTGATCCTCCTGGACATCAACATGCCGGACCTGAACGGCTACGAAGTGTGCGAACGCCTTAAAGCTGACGACGCACTGCGGGGAGTCCCCGTCATCTTCATCAGCGCGCTCACCGAGCCGATCGACAAGGTCAAGGCGTTCGCCACCGGGGGCGTCGATTACATCACCAAGCCGTTTCAGATGGAGGAACTGCACGCGCGCGTCGAGACTCACCTGAAACTGCGCCGTCTCCAGGTCGAACTGGAAAGGACCAACCTGCGACTGGCCACGGTCAATGGTCGCATGTCGCGCGACCTGAAGGCGGCGGCCAAGATCCAGCGAACGTTCCTGCCGCGGTCGGCGCCATGCGTTTCGGGCCTGGAGTTCGCCTGGTCCTACCGTCCGTGTGATGAGCTGGCCGGTGACGGGCTGAACATCATCCCGCTTGGCGACGGTCGTGTCGCCCTCTACATCCTCGACGTCAGCGGGCACGGCGTCTCATCGGCTCTGCTCTCGGTGACGCTCAGCCGTCTGCTCTCACCGCCCTCAGACCCGTCTTCGATCCTGAGGCGCGACCAGACGGTATTGGACCAGCTCGACGTCACCCGACCGGCGGAGGTCGCAGACCTCCTTAACCGCCTTTTCCCGTTCGACATGGCGACCGAACAGTTCGCCACACTGATGTATGGGGTTCTGGACGCCGCAACGGGAGACTTCCGCTACGTCGCTGCCGGCCACCCCGGTCCGATCCACGCTGCCGCCGGCGCCCGCCCGGAGATGATCGAAACGCCGGGCTATCCGATCGGCCTGGCCGAGGACGCGTACGCCGAGCAGTACGTTCACCTCGCCGCGGGCGACCGACTCTACCTGTTTTCCGATGGCCTACCCGATGCGGTGAGTCATGACGGCGAACTGTTCGGCGAGGCCAGGCTTCTCGACGTGATCGCGCGAGACAGGGCACAACCGCTCCAAAACGGGATCGACGCCTTGCTGGATACGGTTGCACAGTGGCAGGGAAGCGAGCGCCCCAGGGATGACATCTCCATCCTGGGCGTCGAGCTGGCCGACACGGGCAAGGCCTCCACCTAGCGGGAAGCCGCGACGTGGCCCTCCGACCTCACTTCTTCGGGGGCTTCGGATTCTTCTTGTCCTGCTTGGGCTTCTTGACTTCTCTCTTCTGCGTCTTGTTGCCTTTACCCATTGGGGTTCTCCTTTAAGGGTGGTGGGGGTGGGGGGGAGCCACGCCGTCGGCGTCGGGTGACGGCCTGCAGCCGCGGGGCTTGGGCAAGAGTATAACCAGTGAAGCTCGAGCGATCCCGGGCGACGGCCTGCTACGGCCGCCGGAACCACATCCAGTAGACGCCCGCACCCACGACCAGCCAGATCGCGCCGATGTAGGCCGCGTTTCGTGTCGCGGGGTCCAGGTACGAGCCGACCACGACGCCGATCTCCCCCAGCACGAAAAACCCAGGCACCCACGGATACAGCGGCGTGCGAAACAGCCGCTTGACGGGAACGGTTTGCATCCCCTCGCCAGCCGCCTCGTCCCTGCGCAGCCCCCGCCTCAGGGCAAACAGCGCCGCTCCTGTCAGCACGAAGAAGACCGCATCCACGAACATCACCCCCGTCAGCAGGCGGTTCACACCGTTCTCCCCCGCCGCCAGCAGGAGAATCAGCGTCGTGATCGCCAACAGGGCGATGGCGGCGTCCGGCGTGCCGTACTTCGGGTGAAGCCGGCCAAAAATGCGGAAGAAGTAACCGTGCCGCGACATCGCGTACGTCAGCCGCGGACCGCTGAGAAACTCCACGTTCAGCACGCCAAACGCCGAGATCGCCACCGCCGCCGCCACCACGCGCGCGCCCCAGCCGGGGAAGACCGTCGCCACCGCGTCCGACGCCAGCGTCTGCGTCGTAATCACGCCTGATTCGCCCAATAGCTCAAAATACGCCCAGTTCGCCAGCAGATAGACCGCCACGACAATGACGACGCCGATGATGATCGCCCGCGGAAGGTTCTTGTGCGCTTCGCGAACCTCGCCCGACACCCACAGCCCCTGCTGCCAGCCGCCGTACGAGAAAAACGCCGGCACCAGCGCCGCCAGCACGCCCGCGAACGGGGAAATCCCCGCCGTCAGC
Organism: Phycisphaerae bacterium; assembly: GCA_041749155.1. Classification (GTDB taxonomy): domain Bacteria; phylum Planctomycetota; class Phycisphaerae; order Tepidisphaerales; family Tepidisphaeraceae; genus JAEZED01. The sequence continues at coordinate 16 of JBGTBZ010000017.1, read as the reverse complement.
TCCGCCGCGTCGGCGG
>JBGTBZ010000016.1:0-2853 GCA_041749155.1 Phycisphaerae bacterium | reverse complement strand
TGCCGAAGACCCGGGCCCGGCCCACGGCCTGAAGCCCGCCCGCCAGCAGTTCCGCGGCGCTGACGCTGCAGGCGTCGGTCAACACGGCCAGGGGGCCCTTGAACTGGATGAGCCGCGGAAAGACGACGAGCTTGAGCTCCGTGTCGCGCGTCTTGAGCGTGCCCATGTGCACGCCGCGCTCCTCGATGAAATAGCCGGCGATGCCCGGCACCATCATCACGATGCCGCCCATGTTCCCGCGCACGTCGAGGACCACGCCGTCGACGGGATCCTTCACCGCCGTGAAGTCGGCCATTGCTTCCTCGATGAGCGGGCCGAGGCGGTTGGGATCCAGGAAGGCGTTGAAGCCGATGTACCCGAGGGTCATCCCGTCACGCTCGATGCGGCGGGCCCCGAAGTCCACGCGCATGGGCGGAAGCGCTCCCAGCGTCGTGATCTCACCGGGGGCGGTCTGGAGGGGTATCTTGACCGTGCGGTGCTGATCCTCGCCGTCAAGGAAAGTCGCCTCGATGTTGCGGCCGACGCGGCCATGCAGGCGGTTGGCCAGGGCGAAGGAGACATACATCTCGGGCTTGCCGCGACCGCGCTCGGCCAGGGAGCCGGCGATCATCTCCACCAGATCGCCGACTTCGCGATTGCCGATGCGCAGGAGTTGCCAGCCTGGCCGCACCCCGGCGATTTCGGCACCGCTGCCCGGCTTCACTTCCGTCACGAGCACCTGCCGGGTCTCGACATCGGTCAGGCGAACCTGCATTCCCGTCTCGCCCTCTTCGCCTTCCTCCCCTGCCTCCTGCTCCTGACCCGCCGGATCGTCCCCGTCATCCGCAACGTCCGCGGCGCCGGCATCGGCGGGGTTGGTCGCGGGGGCAGCATCCTCATCGTCGTCGCCCGAGTAGGCGTCGTACGCACTTGAGGGGATGATCGCCATGTGGGATTGCCCAAGGAGGTCGATCATCGCCTGCATGTGCTCCCGCGCTTCGGCAACAGTCGCGGCCTGGGACACCAGGGGCTCGTAACGGGCGCGCGCCGCCTCCCAATCGACTCCACCAAGCGTGGGGTCGTAATGGCGGTCGCGAATGGTCTGCCAGACCAGCTCGAAGCTTGCCAGGTTCGCCTCCCGGACGTCAGGCCGGGTGTCGGGGGAGTCCTGGCGGTCCTGTACGGAAGACACGAGTGGCGCTGCAAGCGCCATCAGGGCCGTGAAGCCGACCGCGATACACAACAAGAGCCTGGGTCTCATGACGATCACAGGCGCAAATCTGCCCTAAGTGACAGTTCGCGGCAAAAAAACCGGGTTACTGGGACTGGCCGGGCTGCTTCGTGCCCTGGGAGGGCCCTTGGCGCTTCGGGCGACGCCCCGGCTTGGCAATGTCGTCGCCGGCCTCGCCCTTCCTGGCCGCGTCGGCCCTACGAGGCCTCAGGGCAGGGCCGCCGAAGACGCCCATGGTGATGAGCATGCCCTCGCGGCGCCGATTCCCCTCGATCATCAACCGGCGAATGGCGGCCAGGTGCTCGTTGACCTCGGCAAGAGCCACATCGGTGAGCCAGGTGGTGTCGAGGCGACTCCAGGTATTCTGTGCCGGTCCGGTGCCGATCATCCCGGAATCGGATAGCCCGGCCTCGACGACCCGCCCGCAGAGCCGCATAAGGGCGCCGCTGAGGCGCGTCATCTGCTTGACATTCCGCCCGCTCGCGGGGTCGATCTCGTACAACATCCGCTCGTAGCTGAGGTCGTAGACGGTCTCGACCTGCTTACCCACCGGCCGCTGCCCGACCTCCCGAATCAGGCCAGCACCCAGGAGCTTGCGTAGATGGTGATAGAGCCCGTCGGCAGGACGATCCATCTGCCGGGCCAGCCCCGCCACGCTGCAGGGGGCGGCGGAGCGCATCTGCTCGAGAATCTCGAACCGCGTGGGGGAAGTGACCGCGTTCCAGTGCTTGTCGCTCGTGACGGACAGTACATCCTGGCGCGGAGAAGGGGCCACAGTGTGTGGATCCTCGCCGTTGGCAGACGCGCCTGAAGGCGCACGGCGGGCTGGCTGCTTCTGCGCCTCGGCCATCGACTTCCCTCAAAAGAGCTTCACCGCTGACGGCGTTTACTGTGCGTTCGCGTCGGCGGCGACGGGCTTGGCACGACCACTCTTGCCCTTGGTCCCTGCCGCCGCTCCCTCGGTGACGGTTCGCTTTTCGGCGAGGCGGGTGGACTTGCCGACCCGGTCGCGCAGGTAAAAGAGGCGTGCGCGGCGAACCTTGCCGCTGCGCTTTACTTCCACCTTCTCAACGTTGGGCGAGTTGATCGGGAAAATGCGCTCCACGCCCTCGCCTGCCACGATGCGGCGGACCGTGAAGTTCTTCGTCGGCCCCCGGCCGCGGACCTGGATCACGTCGCCGCTGAACCGCTGGAGGCGCTCCTTTTTGCCTTCGACGATGCGGTAGTACACGTCAACGGTGTCGCCGACGGCAAACTGCGGCACAGCCTCCGCCGCCTTCATGGAGGACTGCTCGGCGGCTTGGATCAGTGGGTGGATCATGGCTGGGATGCTCTTCGCAGGGGTTCAGACCGGGGTGCGGGGGTACATGACCATGGGCACGCCGGGAACTTGCGCTCGTGCAGGGGGCTTAGTGGAATGTCCGCCGAATTAGGGCGAGATGCTAGGAACGGGCACCCCGCGGAATCAAACCGGACCCGGTGGGCTTTCCTCCGCCTCTCCCCGGCTCCGGCGGCGACGCCGGGCGACCTTTTCGGCACGGCGACGCTCCCGATCGCTCTCCGCCTGCACGGCGGACTCGTGCTGGGGCGTCCAAAGGTCGGGACGCCGGGCTCGCGTCAGCTTGCGGCGCTGCTCGAGCCGC
>JBGTBZ010000015.1:0-2068 GCA_041749155.1 Phycisphaerae bacterium | reverse complement strand
GGGTTGAAGCCCGCTTCCGGCAGGACCACGACGTCATACTCCTTCATGTCCGCCCGCTCGGCGGCCCGGGCCAGGGCCAGCTCAAGCCCGCCCAACTCGTCGATCATCCCCAGCGGATGGGCGTCCCTCGCCAGGAAGATGCGGCCGCGGGCGACGGCGTCAATGTCGGTGATCTTGCCCTCGCGCGTGCTCATCACGCGGGCGGTGAACTGGTCGTAGGTGGAGCGCATCCACTCCCGCACCAGGCGCCGCTGACGATCGTTCCACTCGGCGGTGTCGCTGAACAGGTCGGCGTTGCGCCCGCGGCTGAAGCTGGCGGTGGTGAGCCCCAGCTTGTCGTAAAGCCCGGTCATCACAAGCTTTCCGCCGACCACGCCGATGCTCCCCACGATCGACGCCGGATCCGCGATGATGTGATCGCCCGCCACAGCCAGGTAGTACCCGCCGCTGGCCGCCATTCCGCCGATGCTGATGATCACCGGCTTCTTCTCCGCTACGCGCCGCACGGCCTGGTACATCGCCTCGCTGGCCAATGCGCTGCCGCCGGGGGAGTCGATGCGGATGACAATCGCTTTCACATTGTCATTGCGCTCCGCCATCCGCAGTGCGCGGCGGATGGTCTCGCTGCCAACGCCCGAATCGCCCAATAGCCCGCCGCTGCCGCTCTCTCCCCCAGTGATGACGCCCTCGGCGTAGATCAGCGCGATGCTGGGCGACTCGACGCTGGGCTCGCGCGGCTGGAGCATCGCGAGAATGGCAAACGGGTTGTTGGGGTCGAAGCGGGCGCCTTCCTCAATGCCGTATTCCGTGTCGATACGCACCTCGTTTTCCAGCTCCTCCTGCATGAGCCGGCGCAGCCCGTCGGCGTCGGCGAGATGATCCACCAGCCCAAGCTCCACCGCCTCGGCGGCGGGGATCATCGCCCGGTCGATGAAGCGCTTCACCCGGTTGGGCCGGAGCTGGCGTCCTGCGGCGACCTGCTCGACGATCTGGCCGTAGATCGCCTCGACAAGCTGCTCCATCTCTCCGTCGAGGGCATCGCTGGGCTTGGTGCGGGTATATGGCTCCTCGGCCCCCTTGTACTCCCCGATCTGGATGTAATCCGGCACGATGCCCAGCTTGTCTAGGGCACCCTTGTAGAACATCTGCTCGATTGAGACGCCGGGAATGAAGACCTCGCCACCCTCCATAAGCACGACATCCGTGGCGGCGCTGGCCACGAGGTAGCTCATCGTGTCGTAGCTGTCGGCGTACACGAAAGTCCGCTTCCCGGCCTCGCGCAGACGGCCCAGCGCGCCCCGCAGCTCCTGGGCCTGCGAGAAGTTCATCATCCCGCCGTAGTAGAACGTCAGCAGGACGGCCTGGCAGGACTCATCCTTTTCCGCGGCGCCCAGGCGGCCGAGCACTGTCCGCAGGTCCATGCCGCTGGAGCCGAAGAGCCCCACCGGGCTTGGCTGCTCCAACATAGGCTGGGAAAAGTCAATCTGGGCCACGAGCGTCCGGGCCTCCTCGGCCGCCTTCTGCTCGCGCATCTGCCGGATCATCTCCGCCGGCGTCGGGAACTTCTTCTGCTCCGCCGGGGGATCCTGTGTCGCGGGCTGCGACTCATCGGCGGCGGCGGGTGCCTCGGCCTGAGCGGCAAATACGGAAGCCGGCAGAGCCAGGGCAATCAGCAGGGCAAGAATCCGGTTGGATAGCATGAAGACTCCGGGGCAATGGCGTACTAAGCCCGATGCAAGGGGCGCATGAAGCTTATTTGATCATCGGTCGCCCGGCGAAGGGAATTCTGCCCGCAGGGGCCTCGCCGGGGCCGCTGATTTACCGCTAACCACATCAATCGTTGACCAGAAGTTGCGGCTTTGGACAATCCCGCTTCCTTGCGTGCTTATCGGCCTGCCGCTCGCCGCCACCTGTCTGCTGCTCTGGTCCTTTGGGCGATGGCGGCCGGCCTGCTGGGCCTTCCGTCTCTGGCTGGCGCGCAGGCCCCCCAGACACAGCCCGCCAACGCCCTCAGGCCTGCGGCCCCGCGGCTCCTGGCCAAGGCAGCCTCCGCAGTCAACTGGACGCA
>JBGTBZ010000014.1:0-4642 GCA_041749155.1 Phycisphaerae bacterium | reverse complement strand
AGTCCGGTCCGGCCGCAGCCTCCGCCGCGGCCCCCGCCCGCTCCGCGCCTCTGCGCATGCAGGCCCGCCTCACCACCTCCTGCACGAACTCGAGGCGCCTTCCGGGGTCCGCGCGCGTGACCGAGCCCAGATGCACCCGGTACGAGTACAAGCACTCCCCCAGCACCAGCATCGGGTGCTGCTCGCCCGCCCGCAGAACATAGTCGTAACCCTGGCCCACGCGCAGCGCCTCGTCGTAACGCAGGCCCGCCACGAGGCTTGCTCGATACAGCGCCGTGGGATCATGGGCAGGCATTCGGAAGGCCAGAATGTCCCGCCGGCACTCCTGCTGATCCTTCACTCGGAAGCGGGGAGCGATGCGCCCGCCGTCAATAATCAGGTCATGCCCGCAAAACACCGCCGCCACGGATGGATGGGCCGTCATTGCGGCAACCTGCTGGCGGATACGGTCCGGGTAGCTGGCGTCATCAGCATCCTGAATGGCGTAAAACTCGCCGCGCATCTCGCCAAGCGCGAAATTCAGGGCCGCGGACTTGCCCGAGTTGGGCTGCCGGAACCATCGCACGCGGGAATCGGCTATCTCCGCCCTGGCCGCTTCGACTGAACCGTCGGTGCTGCCATCATCGATGACGAGCACCTCCAGGTTCGAGTACGTCTGAGCAAGGACGCTCGACAGAGACTCGCGCAGGTATTGCCCCGCGTTGCAGGCACAGACGATGACGCTGACGAGGGGCAGGGCCTGCATCGCTTGCTCAAACACACTCAAAAAACCGGTGCCATGCCAGCTCCGGGACCCGCCAGGTCCTCCTGAGCGTCCAGCCGGCGCCGCGGATCTCGGCCGCGATCCGGCGCAGGGGAAAGCCACGGAACCCGATTTCCCAGTAATGACCCATGTCGCGGAGTCGATCGGCCGGGAACCGCCGCGGCGGAATCGGCGGCACGCTCAGGTAAAGCGCCCGTCGTCCCAGCCTGGGAACCGACAGGCTCAGGCCCCAGTGCCGCGTCACGTCCGGAACGCTCAGCACCAGGGACTTGCGCGTGACCCGCCGAAGCTCGCGCAGCGCTTCGCCGAACCTCTCCCAGGGCAGATGCTCCAGCACCTGGCAGCACATCGTCACGTCGAAGGCCCCGTCGGAGACGGGCATCGCCAGCACCGATCCCACAATGTCTGGCCGGAGCGTCGGCTCGATGTCCAGCGTGGTTACCGCCACACCGCAGCACCGAAGTCCCGCCGCCACAATCGACGCCCCGACCCCCACCTCCAGCACCGACGAGGGCGACACGGACACCACCGCCTCCAGTTGATGGGCGTAGCTGTACGGCCGCCCGTTGGCCAGATAGTCGCCGCCGTAGTGCTCCCGCCGCGGAATATGCCCGTTCTGAACCCTGTCCATGCTCGACTTTCACTGGCCCGCGCCTTCAGGGATGAAAGCGGGCGATGCGCCCGCGTCTGAGCAGGCGGTTCTTGATCCGGCGGACCTGCGCTCGCCAGCCCACGTAGTCCCGCAGGTCAAGGCTGGCCTCCTGCACCTCGGCGGCGGCCCGGCTGGCTCGTTCGCGCATGGCCGCCAGAGATGGCGTGCCGAACCGGCGGGAGGAAAGGGACGGCATCTTCTGGAAATCAGTCTCCGTTTTCATTCGCGTGTTGGGCGAGCGCGGATCCTCCATGTGATCCATGAGCAGAAACGGGTAATACCACCCGTTCACCCAGCCGGCCCCGGCGGCGCGAAGGCAGTATCCGCTGAACGCCTCCCGCTCCCCCAGCGGCCCAAGGTTCTCGTACACCCCTCGCTTCATCAGGTATCCGCTTCCGCCAACCCAGTGGTTCCGCAGCACCTGATGGCGGCCCACGCGCTGGACCTTTCCGCCAGCCCGTTCAGGAACGAAGTCCTCCTCCAGGAAGGGCCAGCAACTGATCGCTCCCAGCTCCGGCACGTCGCGGTGCGCCTGCCGCAGAGCCTCGACCCACCCCTCCGGCACCAGGCAATCGTCGTCCACCTTGCCGAGGAGCCGGCCGTCTGCCCTGCTCCAGAACCAGTTCGTGGGCCCGCGGAGCATCTGATTCTCCGGGCTGTGGTGAAACTGCCTCACCCTCGGGTGAGCGGCCAGGCCCCTGACCAGGTCAACCGTCTCCTCGTCGTTGCCGTTCTGCCAGATCCACACCCGCACCGAGTCGTCGGCTGTCTCCAGCAGCCGCGACAGGGCCAGCCGCGTGTACTGCGGCCGGTTGTAGGTGATCATCAGCACATCGACGATCCCGTCGCTCATCCTGCCATCTCCCGCCGAAGCCGGAAGCCGGCCAGCAGGCCGCGGTTGTAGCTCTGCCTGGCCCGGGCGTCCAAACGCAGCACCGGGCTGAATGCCATCGTCGCCACCGCGCGGCGGATCATCCCCTTCACCAGCCTTGCCGCCACCCACGCGGGCAAGCCGCCTCCGCCGCCGCCCCGGTCCATCGCGTACGAGACCCCGTGGCGGTAGGCCCGGTCGATGATCCACTCCGCCGAACAGCGCTCGGCGGGGATGTAGTGCCATACCCATGCCTGCGGCACATAAACCGGCGTGGCGCCCGCGCGCCGCAGCCGGGCCTGCATCTCCCCCTCCTGGCCAGTTCCACCGGTCGGGGATCCGGGTCCACGGCGAGTGTCAAACCCCCCCGCCGCGCGAATGTCGCCTGCGAAGGCCGCCCAGTTGAAGCCCAGGAATGACAGGTTCACGCTCTGCCGCTGTTCCGGGGATGCAATCCATCCGCGCGCCGACAGCGGCAGATAGCGCTTGAGCCATTCGGCGGGCTCGACCTCGTAATCGACGCCCGTGGGTCCGCCGAAGAAGTGCCCGGGGCCGCGTCCGCCGGCGGAGGCATACGCCACCAGCGTTTCCCGGGAAAACCGCACGTCGTCGTCGGCAAAGAACACCAGCGCATCTCCCGCCATGGGCAGCACGCTGTTGAGTGCCTCGCTTTTGTTGCCGTTGGGATGGAAGTGATACTGGCACCCCAGCGACGGAGGCGCCGAGCGCACGACAGCTTCGGCCCCGTTCCTGCCGCCGTTCTCGACGACGAGCGTCCCTGCGTAGTCGTCCGGGTGCTGGCATTCGGCCAGCGATGCCACTGTCGTGGCCAGCAACTCGGGACGCCCGGCCGTCGGGATGATCGTCATGAGCCTCATGGCTGGTATAGCTCCTCAAGCGGCCGGATCCTCGAAGAGGGCTTCAGAAGCGCCGCGGCCGCTGCCAACTCACGCAGAGACTTTTGCCCCCCGGGCAGCAGGAACCACGTTAGCCCATACACCGCCAGGAAGACGGCTGCGCTGAGCAAAAGCTCCGCTACCAGCGATTCGGGGGCGGCTGCCAGATTGGCACTCCACAGCCCCGACCCGGCGATGCCAGAAGCCACGGCGGGACGCCACACCACCTCCAGCAGGTCGCGCGGAGTGATCGGCGTGCCGCGGAAGCAGTAAACCACGCTCGGGTACCGCAATGCCACGGAAACGATGCTAAATGAGGCGGCAACCGCCTCGATCCCCCAGGGAATACTGATGGCAAAGCCGGCGACGGTAAGCGTCGATGCGAGCAATCCCCAGCGAAACTGGCGGTCGGCCCGTCCGAGGGAGACGTAAACCCACCCAGTCGCCACATAGGAGGCCCCGATCAGCGCCGCCGGCGACAGGAGGACGAAGACCCTGGCGACGGCCAGCCACTGCTCCCCCAGTACCAGCAGCACGAGCTCGCGCGCCTGCAGCGTGGCAAAGACGATCAGCGGAAGCGCCAGTGCCATCAGCGGCAGCAGGGCCTGCCGATAGTAGCGCCGGTAGCGCGGCGGATCGTTCTGCAGGCGGCTGAGCGCCGGCACGACCACGGCCGAGATCGGCGCGATGAACTGCTGAAGCGGAAGCGTCAGCAGGTGATAGGCCTTGGAATACAGGCCCAGGGAGCCGGCCCCCCAGAACCAGCCGATCAGCAGGTTGTCGGCGTTCCGGGAGAAGTAATTGACGATGTTAAATCCGGTCAGGTTCCCGCCGAAGGCGAGCATGCTTCGGACGTTCGAGCCGCGCCTGGGCAGGCCGGGCCTCCAGCCGCTGAGGATCCACGTCAGCAGCGCGGCCGACGCCACCATGGCGAGCGTCAGGATAACCAGCGACCAGTACCCCGCCCCCAGCAACGCTGCGGCGATTCCGGCGGCTACGCCGAAGGCTGTCGAGGCGACGTCGATGAACGCGACGGCGCTGAAGCGCATCTGGCGCCGCAGCAAAGCGTAATGCTGCGCGCTCAGGCCGGTGAAGGCAAACGTCACCGATAGGGCGAGCATGATGGGCATGAGACGCGGTTCGCCGAAGAACCACGCCGCCGCGGGCGCCAGCGCTGCGGTGATGGCGATCAGGACGGCACTCGCAAGTACATTCACCCAGAATAGAACGCTGACCTGCTCCTGGGTGATGGTGTCGCGCTGGATGGTGGCCTGCGAGAGCCCTAGGTCCTTGAAGATGGCGATGAAGCCCGTGAAGACCGTCGCCATGCCGATCAGGCCGTAATCGCTCGGCGTCAGCAGTCGCGCTAGCACGACCATGGATCCCGTCTGGAGCACGAACTTCAGCGCCTGCGAGCCCAGCGTGACGGCGCCACCGCGCACCGAGCGGCCACGCAGGTC
>JBGTBZ010000013.1:0-3137 GCA_041749155.1 Phycisphaerae bacterium | reverse complement strand
CGCGGAGTTGACCTCGGAAACCAGGGCCGCCCGCTGGTCCAGCACCTTCCGCCGGCCGTCCTCCGTGGCCATTTCGCGAGCCCCGATGTGCAGGGTCAGGGCCCGCTCCAGCGACACTGAGGAGAACTCGTACATCTGCCGCAGCTTGTAGATCATCTCGACCGCCAGCGGATCGCCCCCGCGGGCGCCGGCGCCGGAGGCGTCGGATTCGGCATCCTTCAGCCGGCCGAAGAGGGCCTGGAGCCGGTCCACGAGCCCCGCCGTCTCGAAGTCGCCGCGGACCTTGGCCCGGAGCTCCAGGTCGGTCAGCATCTCCGCCGTCACGAGCGACCTGGGCGCTGTTGCGGATGGAAGAGGCATGCTCGGGCGGGCCGAATCCGGCGGGGCGCCAAGCGTCGCCCCAACCGCATAGCCCAGGCAGAGTCCGCCGATCCATCCCATGATGGCGGGCCAGCCCAGGAGCATGCTGGCCAGCAGCAGCAGCACGCCGATGGCGGTGGAGATGAGCACGGAAGGGCGTAGCAGTCGCGGGGCGTCGGTCATCGGGGCTCCGTATGGTATCGGTTGCCCGCGGGCCGGTCGTCGTCTAACTTGCCCTGTTCCGCCGATGAACGCCTACGCTCCAGCCCCGCCGACCGCCGAGCCCGAGACCCTGCGGGTCAATGACGCCGCCTATGCAACGGAGCATTACGACGACGCCTATTACGACTGGATCCTGAAGAACAAGCAGTTTCGCAGCCATCACCTGCGCATGAGCTGGATCAGGCGGCTGGTCGATCCCCAGCCCACCGACCGCATCATCGACCTGGGCTGCGGGCCCGGGGTGGTCGCCGAGTTTCTCGCCCGCCACGGGGCGGCGGTCCACGGCGTGGACCTGCACCCGAAGGCGGTGGCAACGGCGCGGAAGCTCAACGAGGGCAACTCAGCGTGCAGCTTTCAGGTCGGCGATGCCAGCAGCGTGCCGAACCTGGCGGACGCGAGCTTCGACAAGGCGGTGAGTTGCGACGTGACCGAGCACTGCGGCTACGAGGTGATGCTGGGCATCTTCCGCGAGGCCCACCGCCTGCTGAAGCCCGGCGGCACGTACTTCATCTACACGCCCAACCCGCGGCACTGGATCGAGAAGCTCAAGGAATGGGGCATCATGAAGGGGGATCCGACGCACACGGGTCTGCGGACGGGGGAGGTGATTGTCGAGGCTTTGCAGAAATGCGACTTCGAGATCGCCCAGCACCCGACGAGCTCCAGCATGTTTCCGGTGATCAACGCTCTGGAGTGGCTGTGGCGCAAGCAACCCGTGCTGCCGGAGCTGGCGAACTACCGGGTGATCGTGCTGGGGCGAGTACGTCGATCTCTGGGCCCGAAGTGGAGGGCGCCGGTTGCCCGCGGCAGGCGAAGTGGTCAAGCGAGCGGTGCGGGATGAGGTTAAGCCAAGTCACAACAATTTCATGGCGCGCTCATAGAGCTCTGTGGTCACGCTGAAGCACTCGCAGGAGGCCTCCTCGAGGCCCGCCCGGTCCACGATCGTCAGGTGTCCGCGGTGGTAGGTGATGAGGTTTGCGTGATGGAGCACCCGCGCTGTCAGGTTCACGCTCTGGCGGCGCACGCCCAGCATGTCACTGAGGAACTCCTGGGTGAGGCCGAAGCTGTCCTCGCCCTTGCGATGGGCGGTTTCCAGCAGCCAGCGGCACATGCGCTCCTCGATGGTGTGGTGCTGGATGCAGGCGGCGTTCTGCGCCCCGCGCTGGATCAGCACGAGGGTATAGCGCAGGAGCAGTTGGGCCAGCGAAGGGCTCGCGGCCATCGCCTGCTTGAAAGCGGCTGCGGGAAGGCGCAGCAGCTCTCCCTCCACCTGGACGTTGATCTTGTACGGGTTGGCCATCCTGTCGGCCAGAAGATAAAACCCGTCCATTCCCTCGTTGCCGACGGTGGCGCCTTCGACGGTTGAGCCGTTCTCTAGCACGACCATCGAGGAAAGGACGCCGGACTCCGGGAAGTGCACCCACTTGGGCGAAACCCCGGGATGAGCCACGATCTCGCCCAGCGGGGGCGAAATGCGCTCCATCTGCGCCAGCAGGAGCTGCGATTCGTGCTCCGGAAGCCGCTGGAGGATCTTGTTGCGTACCTGCCGGCTCATGTCGATCGGCCGCACCTGCCCCCGGCGATATCCCCAAACCACGGATTCTAGGCAGGGATTGCCGGGAGTCAGTCCGGTGGCGGACAGACCGCTGGCGGACAGACAAATCGAGAGGCTGGCGTGTATGAAGGAGCTTGCGGAACTGGAGGCCGATGCGAGAGGCCTCCGCCCGCAAATGATGTGGCGCGAGGCACTTTGACAGGAACGGGCACCGAGTGCGACTGGCAAAATTCATAGAGACCCATGTGGAGCCGATTCTGGCGGCCTGGGAGTCGTTTGCGCGAACGACTTCCGCGGGCGCGACGATGGGGCACCTGGCCCTGCGCGACCATGCCGAGCAGATCCTGTGCGCCTCAGCGCAGGCGATGCAGTCGCAGCCGGCCGGCACGCAAATCTGGCGAAACTGCGATGACGAGCTCCTGCGCGTGGCATCCGACGCGCACGCGCTGGAGCGCGTCGACTCGGGGTTCAATCTGCTCGAGCTCGTTTCCGAGTACAGCGCGCTTCGGGACAGCGTTGTGCAGTTGTGGCGGGACAGCACCCCCCAGCATGACGCCCGCGACATCGATGACCTGACGCGGTTCAACCAGTGTATCGATTTGTCCCTGGCGACTGCCATCGCAAGCTACACGGCGCGGGTCAATCGCTCGCGCCAGATGTTCCTGGCCATTCTCGGCCATGATCTGCGCAACCCGCTGAACTCCGTGCTGATGTCGGCGCAGGAGTTGGAGTACTGCGAGCGCCTGGATCCTAAGCCACTTGCTCTGGCGGCGCAGGTCTCCTCCAGCGCTGCGGCGATGGCGCGGATGATCGCCGACCTGCTGGACTTCACGGGCGCCGGCCTGGGCGCCGCCATGCCGCTGAAGCACGCCCCAGCGGATCTGGCGTCGATCTGCCGCGAGGTCTGCAGCGAGTTCCGCGCCGCCAACCCGACGCGATCTATCCGCTTTGAGTCCGACGGCGATGTCGTCGGTACCTGGGATCCCGCCCGCCTGCGCCA
>JBGTBZ010000012.1:0-8860 GCA_041749155.1 Phycisphaerae bacterium | reverse complement strand
AGGCGGGCGTGGAGGTGGTGCCGGAGGGCTTGTCGCGGCAGCGGGTGGTGGTGTGGCTCGAGGCGCCCTTCGAGCAGGGAATGCTGGCCAGCGACCTCCAACAGGGGCATGCCCGGGGCAGCGTGCGCGTCGTGGATGGGAAGGGAGTTGAGATCTGGCCCGCCACTGGCGGCCGCGGGCGCGAGGTTGAGACGCAGACACCCCGAATCCGGAACGCCAGTGCGGCAGAGGTGAGGCGGGTGGCCCTGGGGGATCTTGCGGTGCGAATCGCATCGCTCTTTCACTCGCGTGAGATGCGACCCGAGGAGTGAGGCTGCCTGAATGCCTTTGCGTGTTCGCGCCCTGGCGCCCGGCCCGTACGGTGGGTGGATGGCCACCAATCTGCTCGTCGTCTACTACAGCGCTTACGGCCACACCTACACGATGGCGCAGGCGGTCGTCGAGGGGGCGAAATCCGTCGCTGGCACCGACGTTCGCCTCCGCCGCGTGGCGGAGCTGACGGAGGCGAAGGCGGGGCTCTCGAAGCAGGACGCGTACGTGAAGGCGCAGGAGCAGCAGAAGGACGTGGCCGAGGCGACGCATGATGACCTGCGCTGGGCGGACGGCATCTGCTGGGGCATGCCCACGCGCTACGGCAATATGAGCAGCCAGATGAAGCAGTTCATCGACACGACCGGGGGGCTCTGGCAGAAGGGGGAGCTGGAGGACAAGGCCGCCGGCGTCTTCACGAGCACGGCGACGATCCACGGGGGTCAGGAGACGACGATTATCACCGCCATGGTGCCGCTGCTGCACCTGGGATTCATCCTGGTGGGCACGCCATACGGGCAGAATCCGCAGATTCTCGTGACCGACGGAATCGGCGGCAGCCCGTATGGCCCGGGGACGCTGGCGGGCGGGGATGGCTCGCGCCAGCCGGTGGATGCGGAGCTGACCACCGCCCGAAACCTTGGATCGCGTGTGGCGAAGGTCGCGGGGCGGCTGAAGGGGATGAAGGGGAACTCGGAGTGACAAACCAGAGCAACCTGGGTGTCGACCGGGCCCAAATGCCTGGGATTTGATTCGTCATTCTGACTTGGTCATTCTGGTTTGCCATGCAGATCACGATTCGTGATGCGTCGCCGGCCGACGCCGAGATGATCGCCGACTTCAACGCGCGCCTGGCCCTGGAGACGGAGGATCTGCGCCTGGACCCTGCAACGCTGCGCCGCGGAGTGGATAAAGTGCTGGCAGACCCGTCGAAGGGCCGCTACTGGGTGGCGGAGACCGGGGGGCGCGTCGTCGGGTGCACCATGGTGACCTACGAGTGGAGCGACTGGCGGGATGCGAACTTATGGTGGATCCAGAGCGTGTACGTGCACCCCGATGCGCGGCGCCGTGGGGTGTTCCGGGCGCTGTACGCCCATGTCCGCTCCGCCGCGCTGGCGGCCGGCGCAGGCGGGATTCGGCTGTACGTGGAGCGTGAAAATACCACGGCCCAGGGCACGTACACCTCCCTCGGGATGATGATGACGCCCTACCGCGTGATGTCGGAGATGCTCGGGCGCGAGGGTGGCGGCGATTAGAACAAAGCCACGAACGGCACGATTTCGTGAGCGTTCGTGCCATTCGTGGCCCACTTCGGCCGCCGCCCTAAACTCCCGCGAACATGCCCGCCATTCGCCCCCGCCTGCTGACTGGAGACACGCCCACCGGCCCCCTTCACCTGGGGCACTGGGTGGGCAGCGTCGAGAACCGGGTGGCCATGCAGGATGATTACGAGTGCTACTTCCTCATCGCCAACAAGCACGCCTTCACCACCCGCGCAGAGAAACCCGACGAAATCCGCGCCGCCGTCCTGGAGATCGCCACCGACTGGCTGGCGGTGGGGATTGACCCGGATCGCTCCGCCATGCTCATCCAGAGCGAGGTGCCCGCCATCGACGAGTTGACGTTCTTCTTCTCGATGCTCCTGCCGTTTAACCGGGTGATGCGCAACCCGACGCTGACCCAGGAGATCAAGGACAAGGGCCTGGGCGACAAGTACCCCTTCGGCTTCCCGCTCTACGCCGTCGGGCAGACGGCGGACATTTTGGCGTTCCGGCCGGAGGTGGTGCCGGTGGGCGAGGACCAGGTGCCGCACCTGGAGCTGACCCGCGAGGTGGCGCGGAAATTCGATCAGGTGTACTGCGGCGTCGATCCTCACGCGGAGGATGACGATTACGTGAAGCTCGGCGGTGTGTTTCCGGTGACGAAGGCGAAGATCGGCCGGGTCGGCCGCCTGCCGGGGACGAGCGGGCCGGGACCGGATGGCCGGCTGGCGAAGATGAGCAAGTCGCTGAACAACGCGATTTTCCTGGGCGACGACGCGGACACGGTGCAGAAGAAGATCATGGGGATGTACACTGACCCCAACCGCATCCGCGCGACCGACCCGGGCGAGACCAACCCGGAAAAAAACCCGCTCTGGGCCTTCCACGAGACGTTCAACCCCGACAAGGCGTGGGTGGACGAGCACCGGGAGATGTACCAGGCGGGCAAGGTCGGCGACGTGGCGGTGAAGAAGAAGCTCGTGGAGCTTCTGAACGACTTTCTCGAGCCCATCCGCGCGCGCCGGCGGCACTTCGAGGACCGGCCCGACGACGTGCTTGACGCCCTCCGGCAGGGCACGAAGCGCGCCAACGAGGTGGCGGAAGAGACGCTGGCGATTGCGAAAGCGGCCATGAAGCAGGACTATTTCGAGCGATTGCTTTCAATTCGCTGAGGATCCCACGACCGCACTGTCCTACGGCGGCTATCGGGCTTGTTTCCCTTGCGCCCGCGCGATAGACCGCTGCCATGGCGCTTCCACCACGAGGAGATCCGGACCGCCCGCTGCGCGTGGCCGCGCGTCTGATGATGCGGGTGGGCATCTTCGGCCTGGTCGTCGGCTTACCGCTGGGCGTCGGGCTGGGGCTATTGGTGTTGTTCGAGATTTCCAACCCTCCGCGGCCCGACCCGGGCGCGATCGGCGCGGGATTGATCTTTGCGAGCGCGCTTGCCGTGGCTTTATTCGCGCTGTTCCTGCTTGCCCTTCCAGGCGCGCTTTTTGTCGTCGCTGCGACGGCACTGAAGCGTTACAAGCTCTGGGGGGCGCTCTTGGGCCTCATAGTCGCGGGTTTGCTCCTGCTCACATACGCCGCGTTTACGGTAGCGACCCTTCCCTGGGTGATTGAGTCTGGTGGCAAGGCCTTTCTCGTTTCGATCATCGGCCTGCTGCTTTGTCTGAGGTTCGGCGGGATCGTTTACCATCTCCTCGCGGCGGTGCGCGTGATCCGCACGCGCCAACTCGATTCGTCTGCGGGGCGGGCCTTCCCCGTTGGCGAGCTGCCGGAGCCGCCGAAAGCCGCGTGCGATTGAGGAACTTGTCGTGGTGGCGGAAGAAACGCTGTCGCTGCGGTGATCAAGTCGTCGGGGGCTGGTATGGATCGATCTGCAGGGGATCGACCGGCTCGGCGGCGTAGATCGGCTGGAAACCGTGCCCCTGGGGACCCTGGACCTGGTGGATGCGGATCGCGTTGAACGACCTGGCCAGATGCACGATGAGCTGGATGAAGGCCGCGACAAACAACAGCGGGATCAGGGTCAGCAGCAGGCCGATCGACTCCCCCCCGCCGCTGACGGTCGCAAACACGAAGCCCAGCAGCATTACAAGCGAGAAGAGGCAGGCCATCCCCGCCAGGACCAGCCCGACGATCGCCGCCCACATCCGGTAGCGCTTCAGGTAGATCGAGCAGACGATAAGGGCCACGCCCGGGGCGACGTAGAAGAAGAGGCCAACCGCAGCCAGAAGCGGCGTCCCACCCCCGCCCGGCCCGCGGGCGAGGGCGATTCCCAGGCCGATGCCGGCGCAGGTCGAGAGGACTAGCAGGATGACGCCCAGCCCCATCATCGACCGGGCGGCGAGCCTCAGCGGGCGATCCGGATGTCCCTTGGGCGGAATGGCCATGGAGCGTTTATAATCCCTTTGCGTGCGACGTGCGCGCACCGGGGGAATCACGATTCTTGCACAAAATGGCCCATTTGCGGCCCGCCAGGGGCGTTTTTGCCGGCTTGGTGCGCGAAAAGCGCTCCAAAAGCGCACCGCCGCACCAGGGGTATGCCAGAACGACTTACCAACGCACAACGTGAGTTCCTGCGGGCCCTGGAGAAGGAGTGGACGGACGAGCAGAAGTCGGCCCAGCGGCTGGCGAGCGTGCCGCCGCTGGTGCTGGCGCGATGGCTGGAGGCCCCGCCGTTCAAGAGGCGGCTGCGCCTGACGCTCCGGGCGCTTCGCTGCCGGCGTGAGATCGCGGTTGTGCTGTCGGGGGCGCGGGCCTCGGAGCGGCTGTGCGCGGAGATGAGCAAGGTGGCGAGTCTGAAGAGCGCCGCGGAGCTCCGGGCGTGCTTGGAGCTGATCAAACTGGTGGATGCGCGGGAGCGCAAGCCGGTTCCCGAGGAGCCTTCGGAGCGCGAGGAGCGGGCGATGCGCCGGCGTGAGAAAATCCATCGCGAGCTTTTCAGCGGGCGCCTGAACGCGAAGCAGGACCGGGCTTTGCGGGCGGAATACGCGGAGTTGGGCCGGATGGTGCGTCCGAAGGTGGCGTGAATAGTCGCGCTTTGGCGCGCTTATTCACCCCTGGTGCACGCCGTTTCGTCCTTGTTCGCGCTTTTTCGTGAAACTTGCGAGGTCGTTCACGCCTCCACGCGCAAGCCCGGATCAGCGGTCGCGCCGCTTGCGCTGATCGCGCGACTTGCTTCGCTGCGCACCCTTGTCCGAACCGGTCGTCAGCTTGCCCGGCTTGAACGGCTTGGGCTTCTTCTGCCCTTCGTGCTTGCCCTTGCCGGTGCCGCCGGTGCCGCGGGAGAGGACTTCCATGATCTGCAGGTCCAGCTCGCGCCGGGGCAGGTCGACACGGGCGATGCGGGTGCGGACGACGTCGCCGATGCGGATGACGATGCCGGTGCGCTCGCCGCGGATGATGCCGGCCTTGGCGTCGGCCTCCCACCAGTCGTCCATGAGGTCCTCGAAGCGCGTCAGCCCGTCGATGAGGTATGTCTCGAGCTGGATGAAGACGCCGAAGTTGGTGATACCGGTGACGACTCCGCGGAACTCCTCGCCGACCTGCTTTTCCAGCAGCTCGAGCACCTTGACCTGGCGCAGCTCGCGCTCGGCATCCTCGCTGCGGCGCTCGGTGAAGCTGATGTGCTTGCCGATCTCCTCGAGCTCCTCAACGGTGGGCACGTCGCCCATACGGGGCTTGTTGCCCTTCTTCGGCATCGACACCGGGCCGTGGCGGAAGCTGGCCTGGGTCGCTTCAAAGAAACGGTCGAGCAGGCGGTGGACGGTCAGGTCGGCGTAGCGCCGAATGGGACTGGTGAAATGGCTGTAATGCTCGCTGGCCAGCGCGAAGTGGCCGATGAGCTTCGGGGAATATTCTGCGCGGCTGATGCTCTTGAGGACCGCGAGGTTGATGGCGAACTCCTCGGGCTTGCCCTTGACCTTCGCCAGCAGCGCCTGGATGGCCTTGCGGTCAAGCTTCTCGCCGACCTTGTGCCCCGCGGTCATGGCGAAGCGGCCGAGGCGCTCTTCGGCCTCGCCGTCGGGGCCGGGGTGAATGCGTCGCATGTGCGGCACGTCCATGGCGGTGAAGAGGCGGGCGACGGCCTCGTTGGCCTCGACCATGAACATCTCGATGAGCGTGTGGGTGAAGCTCTCGTCCTCCTTCTCGGCGCCGACGACCTTGCCGTTCTCGTCGAGCACGAGCTGCACCTGCGGAAGCTGGAGGACGATCTGCCCCGCCTCGTGGCGGCGCTTCTGGATGAGCTTTGCCAGCTTGTCCATGTCGCGCAGCAGGCGGACCAGTTGGGGCGAGTAGTCGGAGGGAGAGCGCTCTTGCTTCGCGACGCGGATGACGTCGCGGCCGTCGATGAGGTCCTGGGCCTCGACGTAGCGGAGCCGGCTGGAGGACTTGATGACGCTGTTGGAAAAGGCGGTCTTCACGGGCCGGCCCTTGTCATCGAGCCAGATCCAGGCGCTCTTGACGAGGCGCGGCGAGCCCTCGACGAGCGAGCAGACGCCGTTGGAAAGCACTTCCGGCAGCATCGGGATGACGTGGCCCGGGAAGTAGGTGCTGTTGCCGCGCTTCTTGGCCTCGACGTCGAGCGGATCGTCGCCCGTCACGAAGTAGCTGACATCCGCGATGTGCACGCCCAGCTTCCAGTTGCCGTCCTCGCGGGTCAGGCTGATGGCGTCGTCGTAGTCCTTGGCGTCGTCGGGGTCGATGGTGCAGATCATCTCGCGAGTAAGGTCGAGCCGCGTGGCGATCTCCTCCTCGGGCGCAAACGACTGCACCGCGGCGCTTGCGGCGTCTTTCGTGTCCTCGGGAAAGCCTTCGGGCAGGCCGAACTGGATGATGACGCTGCGGAGATCGACATCCTTCTCGCCCTGCGCGCCCAGGACGTCGGTGATGACACCCTCCGCCGCCTTGTCGGTGTCGTCGGGGAAGGTGGTGAGCTCGACGACGACCTTGGTGCCAGGCTTCACGTAGCGCCCGGCGGCGTCGGGCGTGTGGATCGGTTCGATGAAGGTGTTGCCATCGGGATAAACCATCCAGCGGTCGCCCACGCGGCTGACGGTGCCGACGAAGCGGGTGTGCTTGCGCTCGACGACCTCGAGGATGCGCCCCTCGTACATGGCCCGGCCGTCGCGCTGGCCCTTGGGGATGATCTTTGCGCGGACGACGTCGCCGGTGATGGCGCCGTTGTTCTGCCCGGGCGGGATGAACAGGTCCTCGTGTCCCTGCGGATCGCTGGGGACGACGAAGCCAAAGCCCTTGCGGTTGTGGCGGTAGGTGCCGATGAGCTGGTTGTCGCCGGCTCGGCTGGAGGGCAGGACGATCGCCCCGCTGCTGCCGTGGGCGACGCGGCCTTCGTCCATGAGGTCGCGCAGGGCGGAGCGGAAGGTGCCGTAATGCCCCTCGCCCGCCAGGGCCAGGGCTCTGGCAAGCTGGCGGGGCCGCTGGGGCTGGTACCCCTCGGACTTCACGTGCTCGAGGATCTTCTCTCGCAAATTTTCCGGCTCGACCATGCCGGTGTTTGTAGCGGCAACGGCGGCCATTTGCACACGGACGATCTCGACGCCGCGTCACTGCATGGCGCAGGCATCGTGGCTCGCCCCGTTGACGATTACCTCTCCGCCCAACCGCGCCGGCCCGCGGCGCGGCTAACCTTGGCGGCGAACGTGGCCCATGAATCGACCAACGCCGCCGTGGGGATGCTCATCCCGGAGTTCCCTTCGCAGACGCACGCCTTCTTCTGGCGGGAGATACGGGCGTGGCGGGCGGCGGGGGTGCGGGTGAGGATCTTCTCGTCGCGGCGACCGGCGCCGGGGGCATGTCCGCACGAATGGGCGGAGGAGGCGCGGCGGGAGACGACTTATCTGTTTCCGCCGTCCGGGGTCGCGTTGGGACGGCTCGCGCTGCATCCGATAGGGACGGCCCGCGCCAAGATCTACGTGCTGGACCTGAGCGAAAGCCGCCTGAAGGACAAGATGCGGGTTCTGGGGCTGATCCCGTCGGCGCTGGAGCTGATGCGGCAGTGCGCGCGCGATGGGATCCGCCACGTGCACTGCCACAGCTTCGCGAACGCTGCGCACCTCTGCGCGCTGGCGCGCATCCTGGGGGGGCCGACATACTCGCTGACGCTGCACGGCGACCTACCGGTGTACGGCACCGACCATGTCAGCAAGCTGCGGCACTGCCTGGCGGTGACGACGGCAGGCCCGCACCTGGTGGAGCCGGTGGCGTCGCTGGGGGTTGCGCGGGAGCGGATCCTTTCGAACCCGATGGGGGTGGACACGGAGCGTTTCTCACCGCCGACCATTGAGCGGCCCGTGGTCGCGGGGGAACTGTCGCTGCTGACGGTGGCGCGGCTGAACCGCAACAAGGGGCACCGCTATGCCTTGGAGGCGATGCGGCGGCTGGTCGATCAGAAGCTGGACCTGAAGTACACGATCGTCGGCGAGGGGCCTTACCGCGGGGAAATCGAGCAGACGGTGCGCGAGCTTGGCCTGCAGGAGCGGGTCCGCCTGCTTGGCGGGCGCGGAGAGAGCCAGGTGCTGGAGCTGCTGCGGAGCCACGACGTTTTCGTGCTGCCGAGCGTGGGGCTGGGAGAGGCGGCGCCGGTGAGCGTGATGGAGGCGATGGCCTGCGGAGTGCCAGTGGTCGCAAGCATCATCGGCTCCACGCCCGCGATGATTTCGGACGGCGAGACGGGCTTTCTCGTGCCGCAGGAGGATGTGGGCGCGCTTGAGCGCACGCTAGGGGTACTGACGAAGGACATCGTGCTGCGGCGCGAGGTCGGCAAAGCCGCGCGCGCGGCGGCGGTTGAGCAGTTCGATGCGCGGACGTCGAGCCTGCGGCTGCTGGAGCACCTACGTGCGTGCGGGGCGAACATTGCGGAGCCGGAGAGGATGAACCACGAAGGCACGAAGGTAGGCCTTTATCCGGACCGCCCTTGAAGATTCCCAGCGCCTGACTGGAGTCTTCCGACTCGCAACCCCACTTCCAGTCGCCATCAGTCTCCGGCACCGCTTCGTGTCTTCGTGCCTTCGTGGTTCAATCCCTCGGCGTACACCAGCTTCAGCCGCTCGACCATCGCGCGGGCATCGAAGCGGGAGAGGGCAAAGGCGCGGCCGGCTTCTCCCATGCGGCGGCGGAGGTCGGGGGCGCGGGCGAGGGCGGCGATGTGGGCTGTGAAGGCTTCGGCGTCGAAGGGTTTGACCGCGTAGCCGGTCTCGCCCTCGATCAGAGCCTCGGCGTTGCCGTCGATGTCGTAGGTGACCAGCGGCAGGCCCGCCAGC
>JBGTBZ010000011.1:0-9359 GCA_041749155.1 Phycisphaerae bacterium | reverse complement strand
GGAGCGCGCTCCTGGACCGTCGATTGCGGCGCGAAAACGGGCTGATCCTTGCGGACCTCGATGGGCTGCCGCAGCATCCGCTCGATGGCCTTGAGATACGCCCGCTCGTCGCGATCGCAGAAGCTGATGGCGATGCCGCTGGCCCCGGCGCGGGCGGTACGGCCGATGCGATGCACGTAGGTTTCGGGCTCGTGCGAGAGGTCGTAGTTGAAGATATGGGTGATGCCATCGACGTCGATGCCTCGAGCGGCGACGTCCGTCGCGATCATCAGCCGGATCTGCCCGGTGCGGAAGCTCTCCAGGACCCGTTGGCGGTTGTTCTGGCTCTTGTTGCCATGGATGGCGGCGGCGGCGATGCCGTAGCGGGCAAGCTGCTTGACCACGCGGTCAGCGCCATGCTTGGTGCGCGTGAAAACGATGGCCCGGCCAATCTTCTGCGTCTCCACAAGGTGGGCCAGCAGCGCCGGCTTGTTCGCCTTCTCCACGTGATAGACGCACTGGTCGATCCGCTCCGCTGTCGTGGATTGCGGGACCACCTCGACGCGCTCGGGATTTCGCAGCAGAGACTTTGCCAGCGCCTGGATGGTCGGCGGCATGGTGGCGCTGAAGAACAGCGTCTGCCGGTCCGTTGGCAGCTTTGCGGCGATGCGGCGGATGTCGGGAATGAACCCCATGTCGAGCATGCGGTCGGCCTCGTCCAGGACGAGCATCTCGACGCCGGAAAGGTCCACGTGGCCCTGGGCCATCAGGTCCATCAGCCGGCCGGGGGTGGCGACCAGGACGTCGATGCCATTGCGCAGGGCGGTCACCTGGGGGCCCTGTCCCACGCCGCCGAAGATCACCAGGTGCCGCAGCGACAAGCCGCGGCCGTAGGTCTTGAGGCTGGTGAGGATCTGGAGGGCAAGCTCTCGCGTCGGGGCCAGAATCAGCCCGCGAATCCTGCGACGGCCGGCCGTCGGGGTGGCGGCGAAGCGGTGGAGCATTGGCAGGGCAAATGCCGCCGTCTTGCCGGTGCCCGTCTGGGCAGAGCCCAGCAGGTCGCGGCCGGCCATGACGATGGGAATCGCCCTGGCCTGGATGGGCGTTGTAACGGAGTACCCCTCCGCCGCGACGGCGGCGAGGAGCGACTTGTTCAGGGAAAGATCGAAAAACGTAGCAGACAAAGCGGGTCCTTGCGGTGCAAAGGGTCGCACCACAATGGCCGCGCTCACCGTGAGCGGGTGCCGTGCAATGCGTGTGACTGGCTTCGGGTCGATCCGGAAACCAGCACGAGGCAGGGCTTCAGAAAGCGGGGAAAACAGTCGAAGGGGCCGGATGATAGGGATCCCGCCCCACCAAAGCTACGCCGCCGGCAGGGGCACGGTTCGGCAGCCGCCCCTTGGCCCGCCGATGTATCATCGGGCCGCGGGCCTGTAGCTCAACGGTTAGAGCAGGGGACTCATAATCCCTTGGTTCTCGGTTCGAATCCGAGCAGGCCCAGTAGTTCAGCCGACCTCTTCAAGGACGTGCTCGGCGACGTAAATGGGCACATTCGTGGCAACCCCGACCGCTATGGCGTCGCTGGGGCGCGAGTCCACCGCGATCCACTGCTCGCCCTTCCCGCTTCCGCGGCGGATGACGACGCGGGCGAAAAACGTATGGTTCTCGAGATTGTGGATCTCGATGCGGTCGACGGTCCCGCCGAGGGCTTCGACCACATTGGCGAGCAGGTCATGCGTCAGGGGGCGCTGGGCGGTGATGCCCTTGAGACGCCGATCGATCGCCAGGGCCTCCGGGCTGCCGATGACGATGGGGAACTGCCGCCCGCCGTCGACCTCGTGAAGGACGATGATCTGCTGGTCCTGGAGCTCGGAAATGATGATGCGGGAGAGCTCCATCCGCACGCCCTTGGCGTGCTGGCCGGCCGCATCGTTGCCATTGACACTGGTGGGCATGCAGCGGAGCCTTGCGTTTGCGAGACCATGACCGCCTCCAACACGCAAGATGGAGGCCGGCAGGAGGCCTGCGTGAAAGTAAAAGCGCCCGGACCTTCGGTCAAGGAGCAATGAGACGGGGCATGCCCCAGGCCGGGCTATTCGGCCAGCTCGTCCAGTGCCGCCTGCATCTCGCCTGCGGCGTGGAGGTCGTTGCAGCCCTGGGCCGCGGCGATGCCCTGCTGGTAAATTTGGCGGGCCTTCTCCGGCTCGCCCCGGGTCGCATGGATCTGGCCCTGCTGGTACCAGGCATAGCAATAAGTAGCATCCGCCTCGAGCGTTCGGCCGAACCAGTCCAGGGCCTCGTCCAGCCGGCCGGCTTTCTTGTGCTCCATGGCCACCCCGTACCGCAGGAAGGGGTCGTTGGGCTCGTTACGGAGCAGTTCCTCGAGCTGTTTAAGGCGGCTGGACATTATCTCACGGAACTCAAAGCGGCTTGTGGGGCAGGTTCCAGCTCTCGGCGACGGCGGCGTTCGTCACGCGGCCGTTTGCCATGTTCAGGCCTTCGGCGAGCCCTGCGTCGGCGGCGACGGCCTTTTCCCAGCCCATGTGGGCGAGCTTCACGACATAGGGGAAAGTGGCGTTGTTGAGGGCGATGGTGCTGGTTCGGCTGACGGCGCCGGGCATGTTGGCCACGCAGTAGTGCAGCACATCTTCGACGACGAAGGTGGGATCCTGGTGGGTCGTGGGCTTGGTGGTCTCGAAGCAGCCGCCCTGGTCCACGGAGACATCTACGACGACCGATGCCGGCTGCATCTCCTTGAGCAGTTCGCGCGTCACCAGCCGCGGGGCCTTGGCGCCGGGGATAAGGACCGCCCCGATGACCAAATCGGCGCGGCGGCAGTACTCATGGATGTTGTGGGCGTCGGAGTAGACAGTGTCGACGTTTGCCGGCAGTACGTCATCCAGGTAGCGCAGGCGGTCGAGATTGATGTCCATAATGGCGACATTTGCCCCGAAACCCGCCGCAATCTTGGCCGCACAGGTCCCAACCACGCCGCCGCCGAGAATCACAACGTTGGCTGGCGGCACGCCCGGGACGCCGCCGAGCAGGACCCCGCGGCCGCCGAAGGGGCGTTCCAAGTACTTTGCGCCCTCCTGGACGCTCATCTTCCCTGCGATCTCGCTCATCGGGGTCAGGAGCGGCAGCGTGCCCTTGCGGTCGGTCACCGTCTCGTAGGCGATGGCGACGATGCCGCTGTTCATGCACCCCTTGGTGAGCTCCTCGCTGGCGGCGAAGTGAAAATAGGTGAAGACAAGCTGCCCCGGCTTGAACATGGCGATCTCGGGCGCCAGCGGCTCCTTGACCTTCACGATCATGTCCGCCTCGGCGAAAATCTCCTTGGGCGTATCGCGAAGTGTCGCCCCCGCGGCTTGATACTGCTCATCCGTGAAGCCGCTTCCTTCGCCCGCGGTGCGCTGGACAAAGACGGTGTGGCCCTGCTTGACGAGGGTCTGAACGCCGACGGGCATCATGGCCACCCGGCTCTCGTTGGTCTTGATCTCCTTCGGAACGCCGATCTTCATAGGCCCCCATCATAGATGGCCCGCCCGAAGTGTCGAAGTGTCTCCCAGCCGCCCGAACGGGCGGCTCGTTGACGTCCCGATAACCCGGAATTGAGGCGATAAACCCACACCGGACCTCATCGGCGTTGCCCGCAGGCTACGTTGCCATCAGAGCATGTTGCCTCGCCTCAACGCCGCAGTTGGAGACCCGCTGAATGGCACAGGACGCCGCCGCCCGCATTCTCGTTCTTGATGAGGATCGCGACTTCGCGCGATCCGTCACCGCCTTTCTCAGCGGCGAGGGACACGAGGTCAGCGGCGCCGCCTCGGCGCAGGAGGCGCTGGAACTGCTGGCGGATCGGCAGGCAGACCTGCTCCTGGTCGACATCAACGCCGCGGGGATCAAGCCCGACCGGTTTCTTCGCACGCTTCGGCAGGAGCATCCGGAGACGGTGCCGATCGTGGTGACGGGCTATGGGAGCATCGAACAGGCCGTGCTGGCGACCAAGGAAGGGGCCTTTGACTACCTGACAAAGCCGGTAGTGGACGAAGAGATTCGCCTGGTCGTGGAAAAGGCGCTGCGGCAGCACGCCCTGCTCTACGAAAACCGCTCGCTTCGACGCCAGCTGGAAGAGATGTTCGGCCTGGATGACATCGTGGGGCGCGACGAGCGGATGCGGCAGGTATTCGAGGTAATTGACGCAGTGGCCGACAGCCGCACGACGGTGCTGATCAATGGGGAGAGCGGCACCGGTAAGTCTCTGCTTGCCAGGGCTTTACATCGGCGCAGCCCACGCCGCGATCGACCATTCGTGGAGGTGTCCTGTGGTGCCCTTCCGGAGCCGCTACTGGAGAGCGAACTGTTCGGCTACGTCAAAGGGGCGTTCACCGGGGCCGCGCAGGATCGCCACGGCCGCTTCGCCGCCGCCGAGGGGGGGACGATCTTTCTGGACGAGATCAACTCCGCTTCGCCGGCCCTGCAGGTGAAGCTGCTGCGGGTGCTCCAGGAGCGGCTTTACGAGCCCGTGGGAAGCACCGCGCCCCGGAAAGCCGATGTGCGAGTCGTGCTGGCCTCAAACGTCGACCTGGCGGATCTTGTGGCCCGCGGGCAGTTCCGGCAGGACCTCTACTACCGCATCAATGTTGTAGGCGTGCACCTCCCGCCGCTTCGCGAACGGCTTGGCGACGTGCCCCTGCTGGCGGAGCATTTCCTGGCCCATTTCCGGGATGAGCTGGGTCGTCAGGTGACGGGGTTCACGCCCGCCGCCAGCAGCGCCCTGCAGCGGTACGAGTGGCCGGGGAACATCCGGGAGCTGGAAAACGCGATAGAGCGGGCAACAGTGCTGTGCCGGAAGGTCCAGATCGACCTGGATGACCTACCGGAGCCGATTCAGAGGAGCGGGGGCCGGCCCTCACCCGCGCCCGCGGGCGACCTTACCGGAAATCTGGCAACGCCCCAGACCCTGAAAAGGGCCCTGGAGGCGCCTGAGCGGGCGATCATCACGGCAGCCTTGGAACGCAACAACTGGAACCGGCAGGCCACCGCCAACGAGCTGGAGATCAACCGGACGACGCTCTACAAGAAAATGCGTCGCTATGAGCTGGACGTGGTCCCCTTCGAATGATCCGCGGCCGGCGTTCCCGCTTCTTCGCGCCGCCGCGTGACCCGGGCGACCAGGTAATCCCCTAATCCTGGCAGCCAGCCGTTCAACCCCATGGCGTAGCGCATTTTCCAGGCGGGCCAGACCTCCCGTACCGGCTTGGCGATAGCCCGAGCCATGCGCCCGGCGACGTAGTCCGCTGTCTGCTTGCCCACCTCGGTCGAAACTCCTCGAATGCTGGCACCTCCCCGGCGGCGGGCCACCTGGCCGAACTCCGACTCCGTGGCGGTCGGATGGACGCTGGTGACGGCGATGCGTTCGGTGGCCAGTTCGACCCGAAGTGCCTCTGCCAGCGAGAGCTGGGCGGCCTTGGTAGCACAGTAGGGACCGGCATAGGGCACACCCCGTCGCGCCAGAACGCTGCTGGTGATCATGATCTGGCCGCGCCATCCGTCTCGAAGGCCCTGCTGGCGCATCTGCTCCACGGCCGGGCGGATGCAGTCAAGGGTGCCGAAGAAGTTAACCGCGAACATCTCGGTCACCTCCTGGGGCGTCGTATCCACCGTCTTCTTGTCGAGGCCGTAGCCAGCGTTGGCGATGAGCGTGTCGATCCTGCCAAAGTGGGCCGCAGCGCGGGTGACGAGCCGGCGGCACTGGGCCGGATCTGCCACATCTGTCGGGATGACGAGGTGCTCACCCCCGAGTTTGGCGTTCAGGCCGTCCAGCAAGTCGCTTCGTCGTGCCGCCAGGGCAAGGCGTGCCCCGCGGCGGTACAGCTCGCGGGCCAGGGCGGCGCCAATGCCGCTGCTGGCGCCGGTTATGATACAGATCATGCCATTGAGCTGGCGTGACATGGCCAGAGTCTAGCAGGAGCCGTTACGCGCTAGGATTGCGGGATGTTTACCGGCATCATCGAGCGCACCGTGCCGATCGCTACCGTGTCGGACCATCCCGGCGGGCGGCGGCTGGCGATCGGGACGCGCTGGGGCGATGAGCGACTCGGCGAGAGCATCGCGGTGAACGGCTGCTGCCTGACAGTGGCCGAGATCGGGCGGGATCACTTGTTCTTCGACGTCATCACCGAGACACTGCGGAAGACGAATCTGGGGCGCCTGGCGGCGGGTGACTGTGTACACGTGGAGCGTGCACTCCGGGTTTCAGACCGGGTGGGTGGGCACTTTGTCCTGGGGCACGTGGATGGGACGGCAACTCTGCTGGACTGCGCTGCGACACCCTCCGAGACCCGGCTGCGACTGGGCACGTCGGCGGAGCTGGCTCGGTATGTGATGCCAAAAGGGAGCGTCTGCCTCGACGGCGTGAGCCTGACGGTGGCGGCGCATCGTGGCATGGAATTTGAGGTTGCGCTGATTCCCACCACGCTGGAGAGGACGGTGCTTGGCGAGCGGCCGGCCGGCTGGCCGATGAACTTTGAGGCAGACATTCTCGTGAAAACGGTTGTCACCACACTGGCGCGAATGGCGCAATCCGCCCCTGAAAGAGCCGGCGATACACTCCCTGCTTAAAATCGTGCAGGCAACTGGCCGCGGAGCCGTTCGCAGGACAGACTTGCCTGTTTTGAGGGCGGCACCGTTGCCGTCATAAACCATGGACCTGCGTCCGACAATCGGCATCACAATGGGCGATCCGGCCGGCATCGGCCCGGAGGTGGTCGTCAAGGCGCTTGCGGACGCCGAGCTGCGGGGAAAGGCGCGGTTCATCGTATATGGCATGAACGAACTGCTGTCCTACGCCGCCGACCTGGCCGAGCTGGACGTTTTCTGGTGGCGTGATGCCTACAGCGGCCGGTTGCGGAGTTACGGACATGATGTCGTAGTCGTGGATTACGATCACTTCTCGATGCTTGGGACTGGTGTACGCGGACCGAGCAAGGAGGGTGGACGTGCATCGATGCGGTTCTGCCTCGATGCCATCGAGGCGGCGCAACGCGGGATTGTCGACGGGGTAGTCACCGCTCCGATCGCCAAGCAGAGCTGGCACCTGGCGGGGTACCGCTACCCGGGCCACACGGAGTTGTTTGCGGAGCGTACGGGCGCCCGGCAATACGCCATGATGTTTGCCGGCGGACCGCTTCGCGTGGCGCTGGCGACGGTGCATGTGGGGCTCAACAGCGTGTGGGGAAAATTGAACATCGGGGCGGTCTTCCGCCCGATCGAGCTGATGCACCAGGCACTGGTTGAATGGTTTGATGTTTCGGATCCGCACATCGCGGTCTGCGGACTGAATCCGCATGCGGGCGAGAGCGGCGCCTTCGGGGATGAGGAAGCACGGCTTATCGAGCCCGCAATGCGCATGGCCCGGGAGCAGGGCATCCGCTGTTCGGGGCCATATCCCGCTGATACGGTTTTCCTGCGCGCGCTCAAGGGAGAGTTCGATGCGGTGGTGGCCATGTACCACGACCAGGGGTTGATCCCCGTCAAGCTCGTAGCCTTCGATACCAGCGTCAATCTTACGCTGGGCCTGCCGATCATCCGCACCAGCCCGGACCACGGGACGGCTTTTGACATCGTCGGCGAGAGCAAGGCCAACCCGTCGAGCATGAAGGCCGCCGTCCGGATGGCCATTGACCTCGCCGAGCGCCGCCGCAACCGGCAGCGCGTGGCGGATGAGCTCAAGGAGGCGACGGATTAAACCCCCCGCGCCGGCGGATACGGATTTGCGTGAATCTGCGTCAATGTGTGGCAGCGGCGGCCTTCGGAGGCCGCCGCCGTTGACTTATCCGGCCGCGGGGGTTTAACGTCGGCTCGCTCTGAAATCGACCCCCTTCAAGAACTTCTGAAAATGCAGCAACCCGTCGTCAAGCCAAAGGCCTATCTCAAGGTCCGCCACAAGAACGTACGCGATGCCATGAAGGCCCTGGAGCTGGACGGCCTTCTGCTGACCCACCCGCCGGACCTGGCGTACCTGACCAATTTCACGGGCGATGACAGCGTGGGGCTGTTCACGAAGAAGGAAATCCATCTCGTCACAGACTTCCGCTACACGGAGCAGGCGAGCCTGGAAGCCGCGTGGCTCAAGGTCACCTCGCGCGAGGGGAAGATCGCCAAGATGGCAGATGCCCTCGCCAGGACGCTGAAGGAGGCGGGCGTCAAGCGGGTCGGCTTTGAGGTCAACTTCACGACCGTGGGGCAGCACGACGCGCTGAAGGATGCGCTAAAGTCCATCAAGCATGACTGCGATCTGGTGGCCCTTGAGGATGTGATGGTCAACCTGCGGAAGGTGAAGGATGATCACGAGATCAACCTTATCCGCAAGAGCGCCGACGTCGCGGAGGAGGCTTTCAACGCCGTCCGCAGCGAGATCCAGGCCGGTCAGACCGAGGGGTATCTTGCAGGCCTGCTTGTAATGGAGATGAAGGCCCGCGGTGCCAGTGACCCGAGCTTTCCGCCGATCGTCGCGACGGGCCCGAACAGCTCGCTGCCTCACTACCGCCCGGCCGAGAAGACGATTCTGAACGACGCCCTGCTGCTCTTCGACTGGGGCGCGAAGGTGGAGGGCTACTGCTCGGATCTCACGCGCACCTTCGCCCTCGGCCGCGTACCCGCGAAGCTCAAGAAGATCCACGGCATCGTCCTTGAAGCGCAGCTTGCCGCCATCGACTTCCTCAGGCCCGGCGTGACAACGCGACAGGCCGACCAGGTGGCGCGGGATGTCATTCACCGCTCCGGGTACGACAAGTACTTCGGTCATGGCCTGGGTCATGGCATCGGCCGAGACATCCACGAGATGCCCT
This sequence comes from Phycisphaerae bacterium, assembly GCA_041749155.1. Taxonomy (GTDB): domain Bacteria; phylum Planctomycetota; class Phycisphaerae; order Tepidisphaerales; family Tepidisphaeraceae; genus JAEZED01. The sequence goes on along the minus strand of JBGTBZ010000011.1, from coordinate 528 downwards.
CCATGCGCCGTACCGGGGGCGAGGAGGAGCTGCGGCCAGGAATGGTGGTCACGGTGGAGCCCGGAATTTACCTCCCCGGAGAGGGCGGCGTGCGGATCGAGGACGACGTGCTGATCACCCACAGCGGCTGCGAGGTGCTGACGAATCTCCCGAAGCGCTTCGAAGACTGCCACATCGAGTAGACTCCGGCCGATGCGGGGGGGACCAGCTGCGGGGGCGGCGTTCCGCACACTAAGAAGCAGACGCAACAAGGAGACAGTCGGTGGCCAAGAAACCTTCCCGTTCAAATCGATCGCGAGCCACGAGAAGCTCGGCCTCGCCCCGGACCCGCAGCCCGAAGTCGGCGGAACCCGCGGGAAAGGGGCCGATGAGCATTCCCTTTCTGGAGCGGCTGGTGCGGCTGATGGCCGACAATGGCTTGACAGACATCCAGCTCAAAGAGGGCGATCAGCGCATCATCCTCTCCCGCGGCGGCGGATTCGCGGCTGGAGCGGGTCCGGCCATGTCCAGCGCCGCTTATGCCTCTGC
>JBGTBZ010000010.1:0-3028 GCA_041749155.1 Phycisphaerae bacterium | reverse complement strand
CGCTTCACACGCCGCCAGCCACCGCCGATAGCCCTCAGGGGAGGAAAAATCGACCAGCACCTGCGTCCCCGGCGGCAAAGCCGAGTCATCGTGCTCCAGGCCGCCGGCCAGCGTCAAATCGTCCGACTGCTCGATCAAGGCCGCCAGCCGCTGCCCCATGCGCCCGTTGAAACCCGCGATCGCGACGGCAAGCTTCTGCATGCAGCCAGATTAGCCGCGGGCCAGGGGCGAGGCTAACGACCGCGCTTGGCGGCCGTCGCCTGCTCCAGGATCCGCTTCTCCCGCGACGTCAGGCTGTCCTTACCCTCCCGGCTGATCTTGGCCAGGATCTCATCCAACTGCCGCTCGATCGCCGCCGCCGCCTGGGCTTCGGCGGCGGCGCGCTTTTCTTCGCGAGCCCGGCGCCGGCGCTCGAGGAAACCGCCTTTCTCCGGCTTTTCCGGGTCCATTCGAGCCGACGCCATCCAGTCGGGCTCATCCTCCTCGGAAAAGCCCCACGGGCCCTGCGCCTTCAGCATCCGGTGCATCTGGAAGCAGTTGATGAAGCACATGGCCGCGATGAACCCCATCAGGATGCTGGCAATCACGATCGCCCACATGAACAGCAGCACACTGCCCACCATCCCGAACGCCGTCGTGAACAAGAGCGACTTGTAGTACCCCAGCTTGAACCAAAGCAACTCGTGCAGCATGCGCCCGCCGTCCAGCGGGTAGATCGGCAGCAGGTTAAACAGCAGCAGATAGTAGCTGATCGTGTAGATGTAGAAGAGATAGAACGCGACGTTGGCCCACGCCGGGCTGAACCACTCGGGCCGGTTCTCCCGCCCCCAGCCGCCGATGCTGAAGGGGCCGATCTCCGCATAACCCGTCAGCCCGTACAGCGCGGCCCCGCACAGCAGGCAGATGATCACGTTCACGAGCGGCCCGCAGACCGTCGTAATCAGCGCCGGCCGCGGACCCTTGGCCGGCATCGTGAACGCCAGGCCCCCCAGCGGCGTCAGCTCGACGTGCTTTGCCTCTCCGCCGCTGATCCGGGCGCCCCAGATGTGCCCGAACTCGTGCAGCAGCACGATACCGAAGAGCACGACCACGAAGATGAACCGGTCCAGCGGCGTTGCGCCAAACGGCGTGCCCAGCAGCAGCACAAGCGCGCTCAGCACGATCAGCGACGCATGGGCATAAACATCCACATCCCAGAACCGGAACAAAAACACGCGCCCGCGCAGCAGCCACATGAACGGCTGCTCCGCAAAGCCGCTCCGGCCTTCTCGCGCGTAGTCGCGGTCACGCCAACCCATGCAGCACCATTCTAGCGGCCCTTTCTGAAGCGCTCCCAGTACAGCAGCGTCAGCATGCTCTTGGCATCCACCAGCTCCCGCTCCGCCATCATCTCAAACGCCCGGGCGTATGGCACGCTCACCACTTCCAGCTCCTCGCCCGCCTCCAGCGCCGCCTGGCTGCGCTCCAGTCCGAACGCCGCGAAGGCGTGCATGTGCTCCCCGAGAATCCCCGGCGCGGTGTAGAAGTCGCAGATCCGCTTCAGCCGCGTCGCCAGGTACCCCGTCTCTTCCACCAGCTCCCGGCCGGCGCAATTCATCGGCTCCTCACCCCGCTCCAGCGTTCCAGCCGGCAGCTCGAAGATCCACCGTCCCTCCAGCGCCCAGCGGCGGTTGCGAACCATCACGATCGTCTCGTCGTCTAAGAAAGGAAGCACGCATACCGCCCCCGGGTGGCGGCAGACTTCCTTGACCACCCGCTGACCGCGGTTGTCCTCGAGCGTCAGGAGCTCCAGGGCGACTTTCCGCCCCTCGTAAAGCACCTGTCTGCTGACCAGCTCGAAGTTCATGATTATCCCTTGGACTGGCGGCAACCAAGGCATCACAATACAGTCGCTTAGTTGCAGAAACGCTCGTAAAGGGGCCTCAGCCAATGAACCCGCCACCCGGACAACCCCCCGTCGATCCCCGCGGAACGCTCCGCCCGCCCGCGATGCCACCGCCTCAGGGACAACCGCATTACCCGCCGCCCGGACATTTTGCCGGCCCACGGCCCCCCGGGCCCATGATGCCCCCTCCGCCGCCGATGATGCCCGTGATGCCCCCGCCCTGGATGGCGCCCCCGCGCAGCGGTGGGGCAGGCAGGGCCGTGGTCATCGCGCTGCTGGCGGTTGCCCTGATTTTCAGCTTCCTGCTGAACTTCGGCTTGTTCGTGGTTGTGGCGCTCAGCGGCGGACCCTCGCCGGGCCAGAGCGTCCAGCACGTGATCGGCGAGGGCAGCCGGGATCAGACAATCGCCGTCATCCCCGTTTTCGGCGTGATCTTCGACAACGTTCAGCAGCAGTTCGCCGAGGACCTGGAGACCGCCGAAGCTGATCCGGACGTCAAGGCCATTGTGATCCACGTCGACTCCCCCGGCGGCACCGTCGCCGATTCGCACCAGATGTACGAGGCCCTGCGTCAGTTCCGCCTGCGCTCGCAAAAGCCGGTTGTCGTCCACATGGACAGCGTGGCCGCCAGCGGCGGGTACTTCGTGGCCTGCGCCGCCGATGAGATCGTGGCGGAGGAATCGACCATCACGGGGAGCATCGGCGTGCTGATCAGCTACCCGCAGCTTTCCGAGTTCGCCGAGAAGACGGGCATCCGCTATCAGACGCTCGTGGCCGACGGCTCGCCGCGCAAGAACTCGCTGGACATCTGGAAGGCGCCTTCGGAAGCCGACCTGGCGGACATCCAGGAACTGCTCAACCAGCAGCACGAGCTCTTCCGCTCCGTCGTTCAGGCAGGCCGCGGAAAGCAGCTCGCCAGCGCCGGAACCAGCATCGACAGCGTCACCAACGGCCAGGTCTGGCTGGGCCAGGAGGCCCGCAAGCTCGGCCTGGTGGACCGGGTCGGCTTCATCGACGACGCCTACACGGCCGCGGCCAACCTCGCAGGGCTGCGCAACCCGCAGGTCGTCCGCTACGTGCGGGAGCCGTCGCTAGCCGAGGTGCTGGGGCTCGTCAGGAGCCCGGTCGATGGCGTCAAGATCG
>JBGTBZ010000009.1:0-2489 GCA_041749155.1 Phycisphaerae bacterium | reverse complement strand
CCGCTTGCCCACCACCTCAGCCGCGGCGGCCTCGGCGGCAGACAGCTTCTGCGTCACCTGAGCAGCAAGATCCGCAGATTCGGCTTCTCCCCCATCGCACGCATCAGGGACGGCCGGCGGCAGGGCGCCCGTCGAGCCGCTGGCCAGCGCTGGATCGAATGTCGTGGTCATTCAGTTGCACAGGCTAAACGCCCGCGACCGCCGCGCAAAGCCGCAAAATCCACGCAACTCTCTGCCACGCGGCCTCTTACCGGAGACGCCCCGCGCCCGTCTCCCGCTGGCGGAGGGCACGGCGCATGCTACAGTGCCGGCGCGGGCGGTGCACCGCAACCGATGACCCTGCGGCGAATGTTCAACAATCCTGCGCTGACCAGCGCCATCTCCATCGCCCTTCTACTTGTGGCGCTGGTGGTCCTGTGCGTCTACCTCTGGCCGCGTCCGACGACCCCGCCGCGCCCACCCGACAAGGATCCCGACGCGATGGACCCGCACGCATCGATCGACGGCGCCGACACGACCGCCCGCGCGATGTGTGCCACGTGGCACAATTCGTAACCCGCCCAGAGCTTCCCCGGAGCTTCTGCGCCCAGGTTCTCCCTCGCGGACCCAGCTTCAGCCCACCCGAAGCTGTGCCGCCAGCAGCCAGTGGCCGCGCACCCTCCGAAAGTGTGCCACGTGGCACACTAATGGCGGTCGATATGTCGTAGGCGATGAGGCGGAATTTCTACCCTGTCTCATGGTGCGCGAGCGTGGCCATTTTCGCGCACCGCGCCTCCCCCAGCACCCTGTCTCGGCCCTGGATCGCCGATCTCCGGGCCGGATTCTCCGGAATTCCTGGTGCGCGCTTTTGCCGCCTCATCACGGCTCGCGACCCTCGAGCAGCGCCGTCGCACGACGCACCGCCTCGGGCAAACGCCGCGATACCTCCGCGTAGTCCACCTGCAGCGACTTCACGCTCCCTTCCCCGCCACGCACGCTGTAGGCGGTGAACTCCTTCTCCGCCAGCAGCCGCTCGACCTGGGACGACAGAAGAAAGTCGGTCAGGCGACGTGCCGCGTCATTTTCGGGGCGCCCAGCGACCAGGCCGACGGTCGTGGGGATGGTCAGCGTGCCGATGGCATCCTCCGCCTGGTCCGGCAGCACGGCCCGGACATCGCCGCCGGTCGCGAGGGCGTTGGCGACGTCGTCGTTGTCCGTCAGCCCGATGCGGTAGTTGCCCTGGGCCACCTGCTGCGCCACCTGGCTGTTGCTGCCCACGAGCGTTGCCCCGTTCTCCCGCAGGCCGCGGAAGAAGGCATCGGCCTTCTCCTGGCCCCAAAGCACGTAAAGGGCCGCCACGTGGCTCCCCGTCGTGCCGGCGGTGGGGCGGGCGAGCGTGACGGCATCCCGGTATTCCTCGCGAAGCAGGCTCTCCAGCCCGAAGTCGGGCTGGTACAGTTCCAGCGGTTCGGATCCGCCGTGGATCGCCACGACGCGGGCCCGCAGCCCGTTGCCGGCCCAGCGGTTCTGCGCATCCCGAAACTGCGGATCGATCTCCGCCGCTGAAGGCGAGTCGTAGGCGGCCAGCAGGCCCTCCTCCGCCAGGGCGATGGTGTGAAAGGGCTCGTTGCCCCACCAGACATCCGCCTGCGGGCGGTCCTTCTCAGCGCGGAGGCGCTCGGCGAGGCCGATGCTCTTGGTGGCCTCTGTATCGGTGACGACCTGCACGCGATAGCCGGTCTGCGATTCGAACGCGCCGATGATCTCCCGGGCGACGGGCTCGTCGATGCTCGTGTAAATCACGACATCTGCCGGGCCTTCCCGGTCGCATGACAGCGACGCAGCGAGCAACGACACAAATAAGGCGGCAGTGAAGATGATGCGCATGAATGGGCCTTCCATCTCAACGCCCCTCGCGCCAGCCGCGAGCCAACGGCTCGCGGTCGGTTGATCCGCCGATGGCAGACCGCAAGCCATTGGCCTGCGGCCAGCGGAGGGATTTGCTGAATTTAGTTCCCGCCGGTCGCCGGCGGGGGAGATTCGGCCGGCTTTTCGGTGCTTTCCGCCGGCGGGGGCGCGGCGCCGGCATCCTTGGCCATCGACTGGAAGTACTCGCGCACCGCCTTCTGCGCCTGTCGGCTGACGCGCTGCTGGTCCACCTCGTCGGTGGCCTGCTTGGTCTCGCTCTCGACGATCTCCTGGATGGCGGCCTTGCTCTCGCCCTTCAGCGCCTCTGCCTTGATGAGCGTGCTGGCGATCAGCCGGCCCGACTCATCGTCATGGCTCTTGCTGACCTCGTCCTTGAACGCGTGCGGCGCCGGGGCAACCGCCCCCTGCCCGCCGCGGCCCTGGCCGGGGCCGCCCATGCCGTCGCCCTGTTGGTTCGGATCCCACTGGCCCTCGGCATACTCGCCGGTGCCACCCTGACCCTCACCCTGCTGCCCACCGCCGCCCTGACCACCCTGGCCCATCATCCCCTGGGCCGCCTGCATCTGCTGGGCGTTCTGCTG
>JBGTBZ010000008.1:0-4243 GCA_041749155.1 Phycisphaerae bacterium | reverse complement strand
CCGCCGCGGCGGCGAAGACCAGGTCGCGGGCGATTTCCGGGGCCACCTGCTGCCGCCGCATGGCCAGGTAGCAATCGACAAAGTGCTCGGGAATGTCCGGGGCTTCGCTGTGTCGGAACTGCTGGACCAACTCGGAAATCGCCGTCTTGAGCCCGTCGATATCCTGCGAAATCCCCATGTGAACGGCATTCATGCCCGCCGGCGTGCTGAGCACGTGCCCAGGCGACGCCGGCTGGCGACGCGGCATCGTCCGAACCCCGCGGCCCGCGGTGATTTCAACATGCTCACGACGCAGCAGCCCGAGCCATCGCTTCTGGTGAACGGTACGCGTCGAGAGAATGACCGCGGCGCTGCCCAGCTCGCGCTTCACCCGGGAGAGGCACTCCGCCATCGTGGGGGCGACAAACTTGCGCAGCTCCATCGGCGCGCCAGCGGGACGGCTGGGGCGCAACGTGGGTCTGGGGCGTTGGGGGGGCGCAGTCGCTGACGCTGCCATGTGCCCTGTGCCTCCGTGCAAGGGACTGGTTCTTTCTTCACCGGCTCCGCCGGTACTTTCCCGGCTCACGGCTCTGGGCCGATTACCGAAGACTCCTCGAGCCTCACCTCGGGAACCACCTCGTTATACCCGAGCACGGCCACCGGTGGAAGCGATCCCTCCAGCATTCTTCGAATCGCCGGCCGAATTCGCGGAGCGCACAAAACGACTGCTGGCCGTCCCGGTCCCGTAAGCGAGCGAACCCGGTCAGCGATACGGTCCGCCACGGGCGGAAACACGTGGCCCGAGATCGATCCGTCGATTGTCTCTTCGTTTCGACTCCGCTCGTAGACGATCTCCTCCAGCGCCGGCGATAGGCGGACGCAGCGGAGGGTGTCGGTCTCGTCCACGTGAAGCCGGCAGATCGTACGCGCCAGTGCTTCCCGGCAGGCCGCGGTCAGGGCTTCGATGTCCCGCGTCCTGGCACTGGCCTCGCCCATGGTCTCCAGGATCGTCTCCAGGTCCCGAATCGGGACCCGCTCCCGCAGCAGGTTCTGGAGCACCCGCTGAAGCTCTCCCGGCTTCACCTGCGCGCCGACCACCTCCTCTACCAACGCGGGGGCCGTCGTCTTCAGGTGATCCAGCAGATTCCGAACCTCCTGCCGGCTAAGCAGTTCCGCGGCGTGCTGCCGGATCACTTCCGTGACGTGCGCCGCAAGGGCTGCGGGCGCTTCCAGGACGGTGTATCTCAGCTTCCGGGCCTCTGCGACCTGCGGCTCCGTAACCCAGTAGGCTCGCCGGCCGCTGGCGGGATCCGGCTGCTCCACGGCGTGGGGCAGCGGTCCGCGGGCCGTTCCGTCGTCAACTGCAAGGAACTGGTCTGGATAGGCCTCCCCCCGGGCAATCGTCAGGCCGCGAAGCTTGAGGGCATACTCGCTGGCCACCAGCTCCTGCGAGTCCCGCACGCGGATGGCGGGCACGATCAGGCCCAGTTCCAAGGCGATCTGCCGGCGCAGGGCGGTGATCCGCTCCATCAGGTCGCCCCCCCTGGCCTGGTCGGCCAGCCGGACCAGCCCGGGACCGATCAGCAGCTCGATTGCCTCCACATCCAGCAGCTTTTCCACCGACTCCGCCTTTGACTCGTCTCCCACAACCTTGGCCGACTCTGTCTCTGCCGCGGCGGCGGCGGCCTGACGGCCGAGCATCCACGCCAGCCCGCCGCAGCACGCTGAAAGCAGTATCAGGGGCAACGCTGGCATCCCGGTGACGCTCAGACACAGGAGAAAGGCCGCCGCCACCCAGAGCGGCCGCGCCTGGGTGAAGAGCTGGCTGACGACCTGCTCTCCAAGCTCGCTTCGGGCGCTGGACCGTGTGATGATCAGTCCGCAGCCCAGGGCCGTGATAAACGCCGGGACCTGCGAAACCAGCCCATCACCGATGGTCAGCCGGGTGTAAAGGGCCGCCGTCTCGCCCACGCCCCAGTTTCGCTCGACCAGCCCGATGTACATTCCCCCCAGGACGTTGACAAACGTTATCAGGAGCCCCGCCACGGCGTCTCCGCGAAGGAACTTGCTGGCCCCGTCCATCGCCCCGTAAAAATCGGCCTGCTGCCCTAGCTCCTCCCGCCGGCGGCGGGCCTCCTGGTCGTCGATGACGCCGGCATTCAGGTCGGCGACGATTGCCATCTGCCGGCCCGGCATGGCATCGAGCGTGAAACGGGCCGCCACCTCACCGATGCGGGTGGCGCCCTTCGTGATCACGACGAACTGAATGACGAAGATGATCAGGAAGATGATGAAGCCGACGGCAAGGCTGCCGCTCGTCACCACCTGGGCGAAGGCTTGCACCACCTGCCCCGCGTCCCCCAGCGACTGCTCAGCCGACCCGCCATCGGCGCCAGCGGTCAGGATCAGGCGCGTCGTCGCCACGTTCAGCGTCAGCCGGAACAGGGTCGTCGCCAGCAGCAGCGACGGCAGGACCGTGAATTCCAAGGGGCTTCGCACATAGATCGCCGTCACCAGCAGCAGGACGCTCACCGTCAGGTTCACGACCAGCAGCAGGTCCAGCAGCATCGCTGGCAGGGGCACCAGCAGCACCCCCAGCAGCGCGATGCAGGCCACGGGGAAGATCAGCCCGCGGTGACGGCCCAGAGCCTGCATCAGCGGCGCAAGACCGGCGGAATCTGCTCCTGAAACGTCGGCCATGTGCGGCAATCCATTGCCTGTGGCGGCTCAGATCCGCCGGGCGTAAGCCAGAAGCTCCGCGACGGCGGTGAACTGATCTTCGGGGATCTCCCCATCCACTTCAACATTCCGTTGCAGCCCGTGCGCCAGGGGAGCGCTTTCCACAACCGGTACACGTCCCTCGGCGGCGAGTTCCACCATGCGTATAGACAGTTTCCCGGTGCCTCGGGCGACCAGCCGCGCCACCGACATGCTGGCCGGGTCGTATTTAAGAGCCAGCGCCAGTTCACCCGCTGCCGTCACGACAACGTCCGCCGACTTCACGGCCCGGCTCATGCGGTCAAACGCTGGTAAGCGGGTTGGTTGTCGTCGACGGGCCTTGATCTGCACGTCCCCCTCGGTCCGGCGCAGCTCGTCCTTCACCTCCTGGCGAGTCATTCTGAGCTGCCGCTCGTACATCCAGCGCTGCCAGCCAAAATCAAGTATCGCCAGCGCCACCAGGGCCACCGCCAGCTTCAGGCCGACCCCCACCACGGCCGACGCCCCCGCGGCGACGGCCGGGGCGGCATCCATGGTCGGGAGGCTCAGAATCTCCGGCAGGGCAGAACGGACCGCCAGCCAGCCGGCGATGCCCGCGACCGCGATCTTCGACAGGTTCATGAGAAGCCCCGCCCACGTTCGACCGCAGAGGAAAATCCGGGTGGCACCCTCGACCGGGTCCAAGTGGCTCAGCCGAGGCGCCAGCCGTCCGGGAACGAAGAGGAAGCCCGTCTGCGCAAGGTTGACGAGGATTCCCAGAACCATTGCCACACCCAGCAGGGGCAGCACCCCCGCCGCGGCGTGGAAGATGATCTGGCCGGCCATTCCGGCAAGCTCCGGGGAGGTCCGGGCAAGCTCCGCCTCCCCCATAGCCAGGTGCGCCACCCGTCGCCAGGACTCCAACAGGCGCGGACCCAGCACCTGCAGCGTCACCAGCAGGCCCAGGAGCAGAAGTGCCGACGAGAGATCGGAGCTTCGGGCGACATGCCCCTCTTCCCGGGCCTCGCGACGCCTTCGGGGCGTCGGGGCTTCGGTGCGATCATGTTCGAAGTCATCCGCCATCGGTCGACTCCATCCAGAGCCGCTCAGCCATCGCAAAGCTGTCGCTGAGGGCACCGCTGAGCACCGCGGCGGTCAGTCCCAGGCCGAAAATGACGACTGCCAGCCCCGCCAGCGAGCGGATGGCGAGGCCGATGCTCATGAGGTTCAGCCCGGGTATGGTTCGGCCGATCATGCCCAGGGCCAGGTCGACGACCAGCATGGCCACGCAGACCGGCGCCGCAACGCGAACCGCCAGGGATGTGGCGCCCATCAGCATCCCGCCCAGGATCTCCACGAACCGCCCATCCAGCCCGACAGCCAACGGCGGAAGGAAATCGAAGCTGCTGCGCAGGCCCAGCATCATCGCATGATGCCCGTCCAGCAGCAGAAAGAGGGCCGTCACGAGGAGGAAGTGGACTTCGCTCAATGGGTTGCCGAGGGACCCCGTCGCCGGATCCACGCTCGCGGCGAAGTCGAAGCCCATCTGCTGCCCCACGATCGTGCC
>JBGTBZ010000007.1:0-5666 GCA_041749155.1 Phycisphaerae bacterium | reverse complement strand
CGCCGGCGGCGGCGCTGCCGGGGGCGACACGCTTCAGCCGCTGTGCCCGTACCAGGCTGGCCACGACGCCGCCGCCGAGGATCAGCGCGATCAGGCCCAGCGTGATGAAGCTGAGGTTCTGGGCGAGGAAGTCGCTCTTCTTCAGCAGGTCGATCAGCAGCATTTTCAGGCCGATCAGGCCGAGCACCAGCGCCAGGGCCATCTTCAGGTAATGGAACTTGTCGAGAATGCCTGCCAGCGCGAAGTACATCGCCCGCAGGCCCATCACGGCGAAGATGTTGCTGGTGAAGACCAGGAACGGATCGCTGGTGATCGAGAAGATCGCGGGGATGCTGTCCACGGCGAAGATCAGGTCCGTCCCCTCGACCACGATCAGCGCCAGGGCCAGAGGGGTCAGCACCCATCGTCCGCCGGAACCCCGAGACACAGCCTCGCGGGGGACGGGCCCGCCCGCCTGGACGGCATCGAGTGGCAGATCTCCGGGGTGCTCATCGGGGGAGTGGCCGTGCTGAGCGAAATCCGGCTCCGCGATCGGCTGGCCGGGCTCGACGGTGTGCGCCCGCTCCTGCGCCCCCAGCTCCGACTCGTAGACGATGAACTTCTGTCCGTGAAAGTCGGGCGTGATCGGGAAGTATCGGTGGGTCAGACGCACCAGGAAGTTCTTCGACGGGTCCGGATCCTCGTCGGCGGTGAGCATCTTGTAGGCCGTGAAGAGCAGGAACGCCCCGAAGATGTAGATGATCCAGTGAAACTGGTGTATCAGTGCCGCGCCCAGGGCGATGAAGATGCCCCGCATGGCGACGGCGCCGAGGATCCCCCAGAACAGCACGCGGTGCTGGTACTTCGCCGGAATCCGGAAAAACGCGAAGATCAGGGCAATCACGAAGATGTTGTCGACGCTCAGGGACCATTCGACCACGTAGCCCGTGAGATATTTGACCGCCGCCTCCGTGCCGCTGGTCGGGAGCAGGTATCCCTGCCTCTGGATCATCTCCGGCGAATAAACGCCCAGGCCCAGCCAGTTGCCGCGGTAGGCGAAGAAGACGAAGACGGTGAAGCTCACCGCCAGCGAGATCCAGACGGCTGACCATCCCAGCGCCTCGCGAAGGGAAACGGCATGTGCCTTGCGATGGAAGACGCCCAGGTCAAGCGCCAGCATCGACACCACGAACAGGATGAAGCCGATCCACAGCCAGATCATCGAGCAATAGAGTAGGCGCAGATACCGACCGTCCGCCGAGGCCGCCCGGGGCTTCTGAGGGCGGCGGTGGTGGCGGCGGCAGGACGGGTCATCGCTTCAGCGACTTGCGCTTCTCGGCAACGGTCTCCAGCAGCTTTCGCTGGGGGCTTGCGAACTTCTCGATCCCCTCCTTCATCAGCACCTGCTCCATCGCATTGACGTCCACCCCAGCGTCCAGAGCCTGGACGAACTCGGGCCGGGGCATCCGATCGACACTGCGCGTGTAGGTCGATTCATGCTCGGCGATCCACTGGTTGGTTTCCGGCGGATTGGTCTGGATGTCGCTGCCGGCAAGCTCGCGGACGTAGTAGTCCGGCTCCTGCCACTTGAGCTTCGCGCCGGTGCTGGCAAACACGATCTCCTGCTTCAGGGGCAGCTTTTTGCCCTTCCAGAACTTCTCGTTTTCCTCCCACATCCGCTTGGCATTCAGCAGGCCCATCCAGCGTTCCGCCCCGTCGGGCAGGCCGTCGCCATGCTTGTCGATGTAGACGTCGACCCGGCTGATGAAGATGCTGTATACGCTTTTGAAGCTCTCCCGGCCCCCTTTTCGCATCTGCGCTCCCCGCCAGATCGCCTCCCGCGCCGCCTCGTACTGCCGCTGGGTGAAAATCAGCGTCACGTTCAGCGTCACCCCGTCCGCCGCCAGCGACTCGAGGGCTTCGATGCCCGCGGCCGTGGCGGGCACCTTGTTCATCCGGTTCACACGTCCGCTGCTCCAGTGCCTGCCAAGATTGACGTAGCGCTGAACGCGCTTCTCATGCGAGAGCCCCGCCGCAGGGTCGTCAATCAGTGGGTCCAGTTCGAAACTCACGTACCCGTCGTCACCGCGGGTTCGCTGCCAGACGTCCAGAAGCCGCTCCTGGGCCTCGCCCACGAGGTAGTCGGTCATCGCCCACGCGACGGCGGCGTCGTTCATGTCCTCCAGCAGGCTCTCCAGGTGATCGTCGAAGCGACCGCTCTTGATCAGGTCGGAGATGATGATCGGGTTGCTCGTGGCGCCGGTAATGCCCTGCGGGATCAGCTCCTCGAGCACCTCGGGATCCACGCTGTCCGACCAGATACGACTTCCGCTGCTGACCAGTGATTTAAGGCTCATGACGGGACTCCTGCGCGGGTTGGGCGGCCCCCTTAGGTTAGCCCAGATCGCACGGGACGCACACGCCAAACTCACGGCCCTACGCCCCGCGAAGCGACACGCGCCACTCGAAGCCGGAATTGGGCCGATCCTGCGCCCCTCTGAGTGTGAACCGCGCGCCGTCGCGATAGTATTCGAAGGCCCTGCCCGTAATGGGGTCCGCAGGAATGAATAGACGTAGCTCCTCAAGCGAATCGGGCCACTGACCGTGCTCCGCCGCATGATCGCGCAGCGCTTCCAGGATGATCAGCGCCGCAATCGACTGGCGTAGGCGCTGAACGGCGAGGAGGCCGCGATCAAACCGGGGGCTCAGGGAGTCTTCGCTCTGATCGTCGGGATTCGAGTCATGCCACCACTGGATCGCCTCCGCCTCGCCGGCCAGCGCCGTCAGACGCGGAAGTGCCGCCTCGAAGGGCAACTGCACCAGGGCCGCCGCCTCGTCCATGTGGTCGTCCATCGTGCCGGTCATGTAGCGCGCCAGCATTGGATAGGGATTCGCCGCCGCCTCGGCCCGCAGGGCCGCTTCGTCGCCCCCACGGGCGGCGAAATACTCGATTGCGGCGGGGAGCATCATCTCCCGGCGCGCTGCGGCCAGCTCCTCGGCGACGCGAAGCTGTTCATCGGCGGGGAGCTTGTCGTAGTTCCAGGCTTCGGGCGACAGACCGATGAAGGAGAATTGCCGCCAGACGCCGACCCAGGCCCTCTCGTCCATTAACTCCGGCGTGTACAACGCGGGAGCGCTCTCGCGGAACATCCGGTGCTCCATATCGATCCAGGTCCGCGCGCGGAACATCGGCTCGGGGAGCGACAGCAGGGCGTGGTAGAGGCTTGGCGCCTCCGGCCGCTCCGCCACGAATATCACGGCTCTCGCCGCCTGCGCGGCGATACCGACGCCGACCAGCCCCTCGACTAAGACCGCCTCGTCATGGTCGCCGGTGTGCCGAGCCATGACATTGACCTGACGGATTCGCGAAAGCGCCGCCGGGAAGTCGTGGCGCGACAAGTCCAGCTTCGTTCTGAACGTCAGGATTTGCTGGATGTAGCGCATCTGATTCAGGTGTGGCAGAAGGGCTGCGTAACCCTGCTCATGCCAGGGCCAGTCCCACACGACCCGAGGGCGATGGATGACCGGGGCGATCATCTGAAACGTCCGGTCGAAGTGCGAGTAATACTCCTCGGCCTCGGCGGCGTTGATGTTGTCGGGTGTGGCTTCCCACAGTCGGTCGCCGATCTCCCAAAGCCGGCGATCAGACTGCCAGAAGTTCGGTATCTGGATCATCCCCGCCAGGTACAGCGGCGCGGCGTTGTCGCGCGTGGAGTTGAGCGAATCAGGCCACAGCGAATGGCGCGGCGCCGCCGATGGTCCATCCGCGGCGGCGGGGGAAACCGCCATCTCGCGGTCGTTCGTCCCATGGCGAGGGAAGCCGGGCTGCGTCGCCGTATCCTGGGCACCCGCCGCTGCGCAGAGAAGTACGAACGGCGACAAGAAAGTGATTGGAAAGACTCTGCCGATCATTTCGGTGCTCCAAGGCTGGCCAACAGACTGACTTACATGGCGTCGCGCGGCCCGATGGCGGGCCCGCCGCCAGGTCCGCCAGGGCCGGGGCCGGGCAACGCCCCCAGCTCCACCCCATCTGACGACATCACCGCCGAGCGCATCGATGCGTAGCTGCCGGGTAGCGGCCGCGGCGATTCCTCCATCGGCGGAGCATCGAGTCCTGCCCCCGACGTCTCCGTCTGCCGTCCTTGAACCACTTGCGGGGGTGCGGCAACGGGCCATTCTCCAGCCAGTTGCATCGCAGAAAGCCCCACTGTCGCAGCCAGGAACGCGCCTGCCGCCACGCGCCACCGCATCAAGGATCCCCGCGCCGACTGGGCCTGATCACGACGGCCGGCGGCGTAGCTGATTGCAAGGGCCTCGGCCGGGTCGTTTGCGGCGGGCTCAAGGCAAGAGAGCATCGCTTGGAAGGTCTGGTCGTTCATGGCTCGTCCTTTATGCCCATCCGCCGGCGCAACTCGGCAATCCCAGCGTTGAAATCGGCGTGGGCCGTACTGGTAGCGACGCCGGTCATCTTCGCGATCGCCTCGAAACCAAGCCCGCCCCAGACTCGCAGCACCACCGCCTCGCGTCGCCGCGGCGGAAGCTTCTGGAGCGACTCCTCGGCGGCGGCTGCATCCATGCGTTCGTCCGGCTCGAACATTCGGCGGCCAGGCGAGGCCGCGACCTCGTGCGACTTGCGCCGCTGCGTGCGCCGGCGGGCATCGATGGCGGCGGAACGCACTGCGATCAGGAGCCAAGCCCGCAGGTGCTTCGGGGCCGGCTGGCCAGCCGTAAGCCGACGGGCGAGACGGACAAAGGTTTCCTGCACAACGTCATCCGGGTCGTCTGACAGGGCCCGCGCGTAAAGGCGACAAGCCGGCCCGTGGGCGGCGTAAGCCTCAGCCAGCAGTCGCGCCGCGGGTTCGGTCACCGGTTGCAGCAGTAAACGCCGCCCGAGCCGGGTTTTTCGAGAAAATCTAGATGGTGCGTGGAGGCGAGCGAACGCAGGCTGGGCCGGCGCGCTCCAATCACCCCAACAGCTCCGGGGAATCCTACTCAACGCGGCAGGTGCTGGATTTCAAAGCCCTGCAGTGCCGCCAGTTCCTCGAAATCTGTGGCGCTCATCCATTCCACGCGGCCGTCGGCGAAGGCGACGTTTACGCCCTCCCGCACCCCACCGGCGGGGGGCTTTTCATAGGCCAGGACCGTGATGTCCGGCTCCTTGATCGAGTCCAGCCGGTCCGCGGGACGGACATAGGCAAAGGCATTGTCCGCCGCGAAGCGGGGATTGCGGTTGACGAGCGCCCAGGTAGTGCCATCGACGCGGGGGTCGGTGAAGACCTGCTCCACCAGCGCCAGGTCCTCCGGCAGGCGGCCCTCACCGTGTTCGTAGGTCCACAGCAGGATCGCCTGGCTCAGCTTGCGCAGATTGGAGCCCGCCCGGATCCGCGCCGCCCCCTCCCGATCGCGGATCATCGTCAGAACCAGGACCGGGCCGATCTTCTCCCGCAGCTCCTCCGCCGTCAGTTCCATCACCACGCGCTTGCCGCGCGTCTCGGGCGTAAAGGAATCGGCCAACTCCCTGGCCCGCTGCTCGTCAATCTCCCGGCGGCGGAAGCCGCGCTCGATGTAGTGCATCTGGTCCTGAAGAACCTTTTGGCCGGCCTCGGCGGACTCCTGGTTCAGGAACTCGATGGTCAGCGCCCCCCGTTGCCGCGGGGGAAGGGCGATGGCCAGGCTCATCGACTCCA
>JBGTBZ010000006.1:0-2258 GCA_041749155.1 Phycisphaerae bacterium | reverse complement strand
CCGCCTCGCCGGCCCGGATGCGGACGGTGTTGCGCTCATCCTGCTCGAGGTCGGCCAGGCGGGACCGCAGCGCCTGGTTCTCCTCGTGAAGCGCCGTCAGGCCCGCAAGAGCCTGCTGGTAAGCCTGCGACGGCTGCGTTGTCGGCGGGGCCGGCGGCGTCAGCAGCAGGGGAATCAGAAGAATGAGCGTGGGCATTGCGGGGTTTCCTCGTGCAAGGGTAGTCGAAGGAGTCATCACGCGCGCGATCGTGGCGGGCGACGACCACGCCGCCTTGCGCCCAGGACCTGACCAAGCCGATGAAGACGCTGCCGCAGCCTCCGGCTGGCACGCTCCAGGTGCCCACAGCGGCGCTCCAGCATGCGGTAGCGCCTCTCGCAGGCCGCCTCGCGCCCGCGGAGCGCGCCGTTCTCATGCCACAGCAGCCGGATTTGCTCTGCCAGCGACGTCTGGTGCTGCAACGAACTCTCGCGGCGACGCCAGCGCCACGTCACGAGCTCGCGGGCGACCAGAGCCGAGCCGGAGACGACGGCGGCGACGACAGTCGGCGTCAGGACCTGCGCCACAAGCTCAGGCATAGGTCACGGCTCCTTCAAGCCCGAGGGCGAGTCGATAGAGGCTGTTCGGGCTCGTGCGGTGAGGGATGGCGCCTGCGAACAGGCCCGCCTGCTGGAGCGCTGCCACGCAGATCTCGCTGCAGAACCACCAGTTGAGCCGCTGGCGCACCAGCGGCAGCTTGAAAGCCAGGACCCCCGGGATGTCATACCTTCCGCCCAGTCGACGAGTGCACCAGGCGCGTAAGGGCGCCTCGTCATCCAATCGCACCGCAACCAGCGTCCACTTGCCGGCGGCATCTGCGAGATCGATGTGCCTGAAGCGCACACCGCCGTCGCGCCAACTGCTGGAGAAGCAGAGGCTGCGCCCGCTTGCCCCGGGCCGGCCGAACACCAGCTCCACATGGCTGAATGGCCCGCGATCGTGGGCCGCGATCAGCCGGTCCAGCCACGTGCCATGCGCGCGACCGTTGTAGAAAGCAAGCTGCATCATCGCTCCCCTTGCGCAGCCAGGGCGGCGGCGAGTTCGGCGACGCGCTGCGCGAGCAGCGCCTGCGAATCGACGTTCTCAATGCGCAGCGAGCCGCTGGGCGTCTGGGCGTGCAGCGAGCCGATCCGCGTGTCAAAGCCGACATTCACCAGCTCAACCTGACGACCCTCCGGCGAGATGTAACTGACGCGGCGGTAGCAGCCGGAGTTGGCGACGAGGGTCAGGAGGAGCGCGATCCGTAGGGGAAAGGAGGCATGCATACCCCCTGGTTTCGCGGTGCGCGTTTTGGACGATTTTCGCGCACCAGAACTCGCCCGGGGCCGATTCTGTTGCGCCAGGGGCGGTTTCGCCGTCGGATTTTTCAGACTCCCTGGTGCGCTTTTTTGCGCGCGGGGAGGCCCGCCCGCTGAAGCAGGCGAGGCCCACTAGTGCCCACGTGATGCCTAGCGATGCGACTGCTCGCCTGCCTTGCGTTCCGCAAGATCCCGGATGTCGCTGAGCCACTGCTCCCACCCCTCGGGCATCCCATCGCGATGCTCCTGCGGGATCATGCCGATTGCACGGTGATGCAGTGTGAGGTGTGTCTTGCCGCCCTCAGCCTTCAGGCGGTACTGGATGTGATTCGTCGCCGCGTAGCTCATCGCCATCGGCCCGCAGATCTCCAGCAGCGTCGGCGGCTTGATGACCTGCACATGCCCCCAGAAGTGACCGGTGTTATTGCCCAGGTCGCGGAACCATCGTCCGCCGGGCCAAGGCTCGAGCTTGAGGGAGAGCGACTTACCGCCGG
Source organism: Phycisphaerae bacterium (assembly GCA_041749155.1). GTDB lineage: Bacteria > Planctomycetota > Phycisphaerae > Tepidisphaerales > Tepidisphaeraceae > JAEZED01. Next base: position 429 of record JBGTBZ010000006.1, on the reverse strand, counting down.
GCATCTGGGCTTCGGGGCCGACCTCGTCGAGAACGGCCTCGAATGCGATCTCGATGGGGGCGTCGATCTCGATCTGCTTGCGGATTTCCAGGGCCTGCACGGTTTCGGGCTCCAGAGTTTCGGTGGTCATGACGATCCTTTCGGTGAAGAGGTTTGCCTGCCTGATGCCGCCAGCTTTGCTGCCTTCTGCTCGGCGCGGAGCTTGATCCGGTCGAGCTGGTGGACCCAGAGACGCTCAAACTTGCTGATCCAGTCGTACACGTGTTTCAGCTCCCTGCCTTCGAGGCGGTAGAGCCGCTGCTGTCCCTGCTGGGTGGCCGACACGATGCCGACCTCGCGCAGGACTGCCAGGTGCTTTGAGACCGCGGGCTGGGGGAGGCCCACGGCCACGACGATCGCCCCGACCGCCAGCGCCCCGCGGCGGGAAAG
>JBGTBZ010000005.1:0-2069 GCA_041749155.1 Phycisphaerae bacterium | reverse complement strand
GACCGATCCGCCGAAGGTGACCCACGCCGCCGTGCGCGCCGCCGCCCGTGAGGCGGGCCGGCGGATGCCGGGGGCGCCGCTTTTCGCCGGCGGAAAGAGTTTTGGTGGGCGGATGACGTCGCAGGCGCAGGCGGAGGGGCTATTGGAAGGCGTCCGCGGGCTGGTTTTCTTCGGTTTCCCGCTGCACCCGGCGGGCAAGCCGTCGGATGAGCGGGCAAAGCACCTGGCGGAAGTGGCGGTGCCGATGCTGTTGCTGCAGGGGACGCGGGATGAGCTGGCGGACCTGTCGCTGCTGCGGCCGGTTATCGAGCGCCTGGGGCCGCGGGCAACGCTGAAGGTTTTTGAGGATGCGGACCACTCGTTCCACGTCCGGGCAAGGAGCGGTCGGACGGATGCGGAAATGATGCGCGAGATGCTGGATGCAGTCGGGCAGTGGATGAGCAGGCTGTAGGCGTCGCGACGGACGAACGAGCCTGCGGTGGCGTAGCAACGCAGCGACCACGTGCCTTTAACGACTCCGCGGCTTGAACATGCGGAAGAGCTTTGTGATCGGGTCATAAAACTCATCGATCACCCGCTCCTTCAGCGGAATGATCGCGTTATCCGTGATCGTGATGTGCTCGGGACACACCTTCGTGCAGCACTTGGTGATGTTGCAGTAGCCCAGGCCCTGCTCGTTCCGAACCTGCGGGATGCGCTCCTCCACATCCAGCGGGTGCATCTCCAGCGCCGCCGTGTACACAAAGTGCCGCGGGCCGGAGAACTCCTCGTGCTTGTGGTGATCGCGCAGGACGTGGCACACATCCTGGCACAAAAAGCACTCGATGCACTTGCGGAACTCCTGCACGCGCTCCACGTCGCGCTGATCGATGCGCCAGGTGCCATCCGGCGCATCGGGCTTGCGCGGCTTGAAGGGCTTGATCCTCTTCTTGACCCGGAAGTTCCACGACACATCCGTCACCAAATCCTTCACGTGCGGAAACGCCTTCAGCGGCTCGACGATGATCGGCATGTCCAGGTCATACTCATCCAGCCGCGACATGCACATCAGCCGCGGCTTGCCGTTGATCTCCGCCGAGCACGAGCCGCACTTGCCCGCCTTGCAGTTCCACCGGCAGGCCAGGGTCGGGGCGCTCTCCGCCTGGATCTGGTGAATCGCATCGAGCACGACCATGCCCGTCGTCACCTGCGTGCGGTAGTCGGTGAAGCGGGCCGAGCCGTTCTGCCCCGTCCAGACGCGGAACGTCGCCGTCTTCCCCGAGATCGGCTCCGGCTTGCCCGGGTCCAGCGGCTGATCCGGCAGCCCGTCGGTGGCGTCGGGAACGGTGTAAGAGCGGTCTCTGCGGGGATTGGCCATCGTCGGCAAAGGTTATGTGTCTCGGGGCGCGTGGGCAACGAGCCGCGAGGCGTGATGACGCCCGTGCACTTTCTTACGGATGGATCGCAAAGACGCAAAGGCGGCAAAGAGGGAGCAAAGGGTTTAGACTGGTGGCATGCTGCGGGTTGCACGAGTGTTGCGTCGCCTAGTCTTGCTGCTCGGATTGCTACTGCTGTGTTACATTCCAGTGAGTCTGGTGAGCCAAGCCTCGCTGATCGTGTGGTTTCCGAAGAGCGGCCTAGATCTCTGGATCGAGCACGGGGCGGTGATGGGAAACTGGCGCGCTCTCGATCACGACCCACTTATGGCTGGCCCGCTCGAGATCGGCGGCATGTGGTGGGAGATTCGATCATCGACCACGCTTGAACGCCTGGCACAATCCGCTCTCCCCTCGCTGGAAAGAAAATCGCCTCGTACAGTGCACGTCCAGCTTCCCCTCTGGCTCCTCGCCGCGCTCTGCCTCGCCTGGCCGGTGACTTCCTTCATCCTCCACCGCCGCCGGCACAAGCGCGGCTTTCCCGTCGAGCTCGCCTCCGAAGCACCGAAGGTGCGGCAAGAGCCAGAGCCCAGGGCAACGCCCTGGGTTGGCGGGCGCGATTTGAGCCCAAAGCCCTGAAGGGGCGCCAGATCACGCCGCCAGCTTGCGCGCCCGGGGCTGGAAGTTGAACGCATCCTGCCGGGGGGCGCTCGT
>JBGTBZ010000004.1:0-3050 GCA_041749155.1 Phycisphaerae bacterium | reverse complement strand
TTCGACGATGATCCCGGCGCCCGGCAGCGGCGGACCGTCCATCGGCGCGACGACCGCGGCCCGGATGAGCTTCTGGGCGGCTTCTGGCATGGTCTACTTGAGCTGCGCGACCTTCTCGAGGTCCTGGACGCGGCCGGCGATCAGGAGCCCGTCGCTGTCGGTTAACACCTCGTCCGGGTCCGGCGGACGCATCTGGTCGGTCAAGACGTCGTGGATGCCGATCACCAGCACGCCGTACCGCCGGCGAAGGTCGAGCTGGCGGAGCGTGGTTTTCTCCCACTCGTTGGGCACCGCCATCTCCTGTACGCCAAAATCCTCGCCGAGCCGGACGTAGTTGAGCAGGGCGCTGCCGCTGATGCGGGCAGCGAGATTGATGGCGGTGTCGCGCTCGGGGAAAATGGTCTCCTCAACATCGAGCTTGCGCATAACGCGGTCGTGGGCGGCGCTGATGACCTTGACGTAGATTTTGTCGACCTTCACGTCCTTCAGGGCCATCGTCGCCAGAATGCTGGCGGAGATGTCGTCGCCGGTGGAGACGATGCCGGCGTCGGCGCGCTCGGCGCCGACGCGCTGGAGCACGAGGGGATCGGTGCCGTCGGCAAGGGCGGCGCGGGTGACGTGCGGGGCAATCTGATCGACGGCGGCGGGGCGGGTGTCGACCGCTATCACGTCCGATCCGCGCGCAAAGAGGGCCTCGCAGACGGCGCTGCCGAAGTTGCCCAGACCGATCACGACGTAGCGTTTGTTGGCCATTGCTTCATCCACTTCTTTGGATCATTACCCGACAATCACGTCTTCCTGTGCGTATCGCTTCACCAGTCGCTGGTTTGGATCATCGCGCGATAGGGCCGCGGCGAAGGTCAGCGGGCCGACGCGGCCAATGAACATCAGAAGCACCAGCAGGAACCTCCCCGCCGGCGAGAGATCCGGCGTCGGACCCGTCGAAAGCCCCACCGTGTTGGCGGCGCTGGCCGCCTCGAACATGTGGTCCAGGAAGTCGTGCCGCGATTCGACGACGCCCGCCGCGGCGGCTTGGTCGCCAGGGTAATAGGCGCCCAGCTCCGTGATGGTCAGCAACAGCAGGCCGGCGGTCATGACCGTGAAGGAAAAGGCAAAGAGGCCCACGGCACGCTGGGTGGTGGCGCTGGGGAGCGTGCGGTCCCACAGGTCGGTTGTCGGACGGCCGCGGAACCGGGCGATCGCCATGGCCGCGAGGATGCCAATGGTGGTCACCTTCATTCCGCCGGCCGTGCCGCCGGGGGCTCCGCCGATGCTCATCAGCAGGATGGTGATGAACTTGGTTGCGGGCAGCGTCTCGTCGAAGTCGACGGTGTTGAAACCCGCGGTCCGCGGCGTCATCGAGCAGAAGAGGGCGTTGACGATCTTGTCCTGCACGGCCAGCGGGCCCAACGTGCGGTTGTTAGCCCATTCGAGGGACATCGCCGCGGCCCAGCCGATCAGCAGGAGGATACCGAAGGTCACCAGCACCAACCGCGTGTGCAGGGAGAGGCGGAACGACTTCTTGCGCCGCCGGGCCTGGACCCAGAGCTTGATCTCCTCCAGCGTCAGGAAGCCCAGCGCCCCGCTGATGCAGCCGCCCATGATCACGATCTGCGTCATCGGTCGGTTCTGCATGCCCATCAGCGAGTCGCTGAAGGTGCTGAAACCGGCATTGCAGAAGGCGCTGATCGCATGGAACAGCGCGTGCCACGCCGTTTCGCCTGCACCGATGCCTTCGCGAATGGGCCAAATCGTCCACAGGCCAAAGAGCAGCACAAACCCGATACCTTCCGCCAGCGCCGTGAAGATGAACACGTCGCGCACCAGGGACCGCACCTTGACGTGCGCCGCCGCGCCGCCAGGGGTCCCGGATCCGCCGGCCAGCACATCCTGGCGCAGGGAAAGCCGGCTGTTGAGCGTCACGATGATCAGGCTGGCCAGCCCCAGCATCCCCAGTCCGCCAGCCTGGATCAGCAACAGCAGGAACGCCTGCCCGGCGAACGTGAAATGCGTCGCGGTGTCCACCACGACCAGACCGGTGACGCAGGAGGCGCTGGTGGCGGTGAACAGTGCGTCGAGCCACCCCAGCTTATCTGCGGTGTAGAGCCCCGGCAGCAGCTTCAGCCCGAGGGTTCCGCCGGTGATGAGGCCTAGGAACGTAACGACCAGCATCTGCGACGGCGAGAGCCGCCGCTCCCGGCGCAGACCGCGGCCCACGACCTCCAGCCAGCCCGAAGGCGCCTGCCGGTTACGTGCGAAGGGGACGCTGATGAAGGGGGATCTGGGCAGGGTGCGGGAATGATACGAGCCGGGCGGGCCAGGCCGCGATTTGCGTGGCTGCGGCTGTCAGCCGCTCTGGCTGCCCGCTTTAGAAGCGGCAGCCGGGGCCGACTCGATCGTGGGGGCGGCCCACGCGATTCGGCGATGCCTGCCAGCTATCTCCGCAGGATCTGCCCCCGGTCCGGGCCGACCCCAACGAGCCGGACTGGCGCAGCGGCGAGCTGCTCGATCCGCTGCACGTAGCGCTTCGCTGCTCCGGGCAGCTCGTCATAGGTGCGGCAGGCGCTGATGTCTTCCTGCCAGCCGGGGAGGGTCTCAAAGACGGGCTTCACGTCCGCCAAGGTGTCCATGTCGGCCCGGAAGTAGTCGAGGCGCTGGCCGGCGAGCTCGTAGCCCGTGCAGATCTTCAGGTGCTCCAGGCCCGAGAGCACGTCCAGCAGGCAAATCGCCAGCGAAGTGCAGCCGCAGAGGTCCGCCGCGTAGCGCGCCGCGACGGCGTCGAACCAGCCGATACGCCGCGGGCGGCGCGTCGTCGTGCCGTACTCGTTGCCCCGCTCGCGGATGTACTGGCCGGTCGTGTTTTCCTGTTCCGTCGGGAAGGGCCCGCCGCCGACGCGCGTGCTGTACGCCTTCATGATGCCGAAGAAGTTCTTCACCGTCTGCGGCGGCACGCCAGCGCCGGTGTAAAGACCCAGCGCCGAACAGTTGCTGCTGGTGACGTAGGGGTAGGTGCCGTGGTCGACGTCGAGCAACACCGCGTGGGCGCCTTC
>JBGTBZ010000003.1:0-6565 GCA_041749155.1 Phycisphaerae bacterium | reverse complement strand
GCCGCCAGCGCCCCCGCCACAGCCCCGCCGCTGCCGCCATATTCCACCAGCACCGCGAAGGCCACCTTCGGGTTGTCGGCGGGGGCGTACCCGATGAACCACGCGTGGCTCTGCGAGGCCTGCTGGTCACCGCTTTCCCGGTTCGAACGGCGATACCACGGCGCCTCAGGATTCGGGTTGTTGCGCGTCGAGAGGCGCAACTGCCTCCAGATCTCCCTGCCGTCCTTGTCCCGCAGGATCTGGCCCGTCTCGTCGCGTTCCGGAACAGACAGCCGGTGCGCCTGGGCGCTGCCCGTCTTCCCCGCTATCGCCAGCGGCAGGTATGCGTCCACCGAATTGCCGCTGCCGCCCCGCGTCTGCACCGCCGCCGCCATCCCGCGACGCACCATCTCCATCGCTTCGGGATCGACCTTCAGATCCCGCTTCCCGGCCACGGCGGCGGAAGTCTGCTCGGCCAGGAGCGTCGGCTGGATGACCACGCCCCCGCGGGCGAGGGTGGCGGCGACGTTGGCCATCTGGAGGGGCGAAGCCTGCACGTACCCCTGTCCAGTGCCCGCCGACAGCAGGTAGCTCTGAAGGGCCCTAGGATTGCCGCGGGTGGCTTCCGGCAGGTCCTCGAGAAGTAGCCCGCGCTTCTCCGGCAGGCCGCTGCCGGTGGGGCTGCCCAGGCCAAAGGCCTTGAACCACTTGGTGAGCCGCGGCTCCCCCAGGCGAAGGGCCAGCGTGTGAAAAAAGACGTTGCAGGAGCGCTGAATGGCGTCGGCGAGCGTCAGATGCCCGGGCGGCGGGTCGAATCCGGGGTTGAGCCTCGGCGTCGGATGAACATCGTCCCAGGGGATCTGGTGCCCGTCATACCCCATCCCGCCGAACATGCTGGCAGTCCAGCAGCGGTGGTGCTTCTCGAGTTTCTCGCCGTTGATGTACGTGTACCCGTCACAAAGGATCGTGCCATGGGCGTGGTGGACGCCTTCCGTCGCCGCCGCGAGGCCCACGATCGGCTTGACGGTCGATCCTGGGACCGCCGCGAAGCTCGTGGCTCGATTGATCAGTGGCAGGTTGATGTCATCGATGCTCAGCAGTGGGTAGTTCTGGGCATAGGTGTTGGGGTCGAAGTCCGGGTAGGTCGCCATCCCCCGGATGGCCCCGCTGGGCACGTCGATCACCACGACGGCGCCATGCATGGGCCCCGTGACTGACTCCTTTCTTCTGCCGTCTTGCTCATCCGGCCAGGGGAACGTGACGTTCAGAAATGCGTTGCGCAGGTCCCGCTGGAGCTCCAAGTCGATCGTCGTGTGCACATCCTGCCCAGGAACCTTCTCGTGCGCAACGACCTCCTCGCCACGCTCCAGGTCGCGGTCAATTCGGCCGCGGGTGCCGCGAAGTTGCCGCTCGGACACGGCCTCCAGACCGCTGCGGCCAATAAGGTCGCGCGGAAGGTAGGCCCGGCGCTGATCCTGCAGCTCGGGATCCGCCTTCAGATCCTCGATCTTCACCGAATCAAGAAAGCCCACCACGTGTGCCGTCACGTTTGCCGCCGGATAGCTCCGGGTCTGGCTTGCCAGGAGTTCCAGCCCCGGCAGGCTGTCCTTGCGCTTGCGCAGCTCGTTGTAGACCTCCGTGCTGATGGCCGGCAGCACGACATGCGCCTGAAGCTCTTCGGCGATCGCCTCCTCGAACGCCTCCAGCTCCGGCGGAGCGTCGGCTTCACCCAGCAGCCAGCGACGCCACCACGGCGAAAGTCCCTGCTCCTCGTGAACTCTCATAGAGGCGTCATAGCGGTTCTTAACCACCTGCCGCCGCCGCCGCTCGACGCGGTCCACGATCTCGCGACGCGTCGCGTCGATCTCCGCCCGCGACACCCGGCCCAGCGACGCCAGCGTGTCCCACATCTGCTCCAGCTGCTCCCGCGCAGCCGGCAGCAGCGAGACCACGATCTTGTGCTGCTCGTCGCGCGAGAGCTCGAAGTAGTTCGGCGTCGACGCCTGCGCCAGCTTCCGGGCAACGTCGTACAGCCGGTCGGAGTCCGGCTCCTCCGTAATGAACCAGTAAGCCACCGCGGCGTCGTTGCATGGCACGTCGGCGGCCAGGATGCGCCCCTTGGCATCGAGAATGCGGCCCCGCGAAGTCTCCGTCAGGACGCTGCGGTTCATCGTCTGGCCCGCAACTGCACGCCAGTGGGCAGCCTGGGACACCTGGAGCTGGACTGCCCTCCCCAGCATGGTCAGGGCGACGACGATCAGCAGGACAAGAAGAATCCGGACGCGGCGCTCGAACATCGTTCCTCCTTGAACGAACCGCCTCCAATGCTACCAGTACGCCACGAGGGGCCAAGCGCATGCGCTTCTGGTGGAAAACCGGGGGCCCACCGCGACCTAAAACCGTGGCCCTTCCACCGTGAAGGCCCGCCGCCACTTCCACAAGGCAAGCGAAACCGGCAGGGCCAGCAGGCCTGTGAGAAGAATCGTCCCCGCCATGCCCATGAACCCATATTCCGCCCGCAACGGGTCGCTGTTCATCCACTGGCGCAGCAACCCCAGGCCCCAAACCAACACCGCCGTGATCGAAATCCCCACCAGCATCGCCCCCGCCTGCCGCGGCCAGCGGTTCACCGGGAGAGCGGAGGCCGCGGCCCCGCCCAGGCCCAGGGATGCGGCATACAGGCCAATGGGCCCCGCGCCGCTGAGGTCATAAGCCAGCCCTATTACCACCGCCGCCAGCGACCCCAGCGGCCGTGGAAAGCATGTGGCGGTGAAGGCGGCGGCGATCATCACCAGGTCAACCCGGGCCGTTCCCACGGTCAGCAGCGCTTCCAGTCCCCGCTGCAGCCCAATTGCTATGAATGCCAGGATGATGTGGGGGAGAAGACGCATGCGCAACGGACGAAGGCTGGCGGTGAAAGGCCTGCGCCTTCGTCACCGCTCGCCCCTGAAGATCATCACTTCCTTCAAGCGCCGAAGTTCCGCGGCGGGCTTGATCAGGACGCGGGCGAAGCCGGGCTCATCCGGGATGTCGATAATCGCCGTCACTTGTCCGATCCGGTAGCCCTGGAGCTCGATCGGCAGGCTCGCGTCGGCAACGAGCGCCCAGTCGCCCTGGGCAAGCCCCGCGGCCTCCAGATCCTCGCGGGCGGCCCGGGCAACCTGGCAAAGCCCGCCGCCAGCGCCTTCCACCAGCGGCGGGGCGGTGGACAAAGTCACCCACTCCGTCCTGGAAGCGTCGAAACGGGCGAAAACCGCCTCAATCCGCACCGAGGGATCGCTGATCAACCGCACTTGCGCCCCCGCAGCGGTGGCGGCGGAGACAATCCCGGCCATGCCAGCGATTTCGCGCCCGTAGTGCAGGGCCGGCATCCCCGGCTCGATCCGCGCACGGCCGCCGCCCAGGGCCTGCAGCACATCGCCATCGCCGCCAACCACCGTGAGAGCGGTGCAGCGGGGGAGAATCTCCGCCCCGAGGTTCCGCCGATCCTCATGAATCTGCTGGAGTTGCGCCAGCTTCGTCTGAAGGTCCGCCATCCGATGGCGCAGCCGCTCGTTCTCCGCCGTGATCTCGGCCAGCTCGCGGGGAACCTCCGGCGAGGCCGGGTCCAGCGCCGGCTGCTCCGCGAACGCCAGCCAGTTGCTGAGCCGATTGGCGGGGTGGGAGACAGGGACGAAGGCCAGGGCGGTCGTCGACTGAAGACCGCCCAGTCGCGGCCCAAAGACCGCCATCAAGAGTGATGCGGTTACTAAAACCCAGTAGATCGTGCGGGCGCGCTTGCGACGCATGGGAGAACTAGAAGTTTGAAGCTAGGAGGCAGTTAGGGCTAGGAGGCAGAGGCAGAGGCAGAGGTCCTGGAGGCACTTTCCGGCTCCTGACTTCCAGCTTCTAACGTCCATCCCCCTCCGCTCAGAACTCGTCGTCGTCGCTCTCCATCGTCTCCTTGAACGTGTCAAGGTTGTCGATGTAGACGGCGGTGCCGCGGGCCACGCAGGTGAGCGGATCATCGGCGATGCGTGTCTCCAGGCCCGTCGCGTTCTTGATAACGCTGGCAAGCCCCCGCAGCAGCGAGCTTCCGCCCGCCATGGTGATGCCGTTCTGCACGAGGTCCGCGGCAAGCTCCGCCGGCGCGGCTTCCAGCGTCCGGGTCACGCAATCCACGATCAGCGTCACCGGCTCCTGAAGCGCCTCGCGAACCTCCGGAACGCTGATCTCCGTCTTGCGCGGCAAGCCGCTGATCAGATCACGCCCGCGAACCTCGATCTTGGCGTCCTCGGCAAGATCAGGATCTGGCCCCGCCGAGCCGATCTCGATCTTCACCGTCTCGGCCATCTGCTGGCCGATCGCCATGTTGTAGGTCCGCTTCATGTGGGCGATGATCGCATCGTCAAAGTCGTCGCCGGCGATGCGCACGCTCTCGCACACGCTGATGTCCGCCAGCGAGATGATCGCCACGTCCGTCGTGCCGCCCCCGATGTCGATGATCATGCTGGCCGTCGGCTCAGACACCGGCAGCCCCGCTCCGATTGCAGCGGCGAACGGCTCGGCGACGATGTAGACGCGGCGGGCCCCGGCGCGCTCGGCCGACTGCTTCACCGCCCGCTTCTCCACCGGCGTGATCCCGCCGGGAACGGCGATGACCACGCGCGGGCTGATCCAGCGGCGGTTGCCGCAGGCCTTGCGGATGAAATACCGGAGCATGGCCTCGGTGATCTCGAAGTCGCTGATAACCCCGTCCTTCAGCGGCCGGATGGCCTCGATGGAGCCGGGGGTCTTGCCGAGCATCTCCTTGGCGACGCGCCCGACGGCGTTGCCGTCGTTCATGACCTTGCCGGTCTTGGTGTTGACGGCGACGACAGAGGGCTCGTTCAGGACGATCCCGTCGTTTTTCGTGCAGACCAGGGTGTTTGCCGTCCCCAGGTCGATGCCCATGTCGGTGCTGAAGATCCCCAGAAACCGCTCGAGGAAGACCATCTTTTCCTGGACGAAGTTCATGTCGCGCCTGCGCTTCCTTGCTTGGGGTGCGAACCTGCACCGAGGAGGTGCCAGCCAGCCGCGGCCGATGCCGGGCATGGCGAAAAAGCTCCGCGGGCGCGGGATTGTCGTTCGGAGGGGGTGGGCCGAGAGTTGGCCCAACCGGACGGACGACGTCCCTGTCGCCATGCACTGGGAGCCCCGGCCGGCGATTCCACGCCGAACCGAAAGCCGCCCGCCACCCCGCGAAGGCCGTTTTGGGGCCCGTAGAGCGGGTCTGGCGCGCGTAAGCTACAGACAACCACCTCCCGCTGCAAATCCGGGGGCGATAAAAGCGCAGATTTTGCCCCGCCAACCCGCACCCGCATGACAGAGGCCGCCACGCTCAATATCACACTCAACGGCAAGTCGCTTGCCGTTCCGTCGGGAACCACCCTCGCCGATCTCGTCCGCGAGTCCCGCCTGCGGCAAGACCAGGTCGCCGTCGAGGTCAACCGCCGCCTCGTCCGATCCGCCGACTACGGCAAGGAGGTTGCCGCGGGGGATGCGGTAGAGATCGTGACTTTCGTCGGCGGGGGGTGACCGCGGCGCCCCAGCGAAACCTGGCCCGCAGGCCGGTGTCTCACTCACGATGCCACATTTCCTCGCCTGCCTCCTCCTCATGTTCCTGCTCCCGCCGCCAGTGGCGATGGAATCGGCAGGGCGGGACGACGCCATCGACGCCAAGACCAAGGCCCTCCTGGCCAGCTGGCAGGAGCGTTTTGACGCCGAGGGTCTCTCCGCCGTCTCCGCCGGGCCCTGGGTGATCGCCGGCGATGGCGGACGCCGACGGCTGGAGGGGTACCGCGACGGGACGATCCTCGCCGCCCAGAAGGCCCTGACGGCCAGCTTCTTCAAGACCGAGCCGTCGGAGGCGGTGCTGATCCTGCTCTTTGAGACGGAGGAGCCGTACCGCCGGCTGGCGGAGGCGTGGCTCGGGGACAAGGAGGTCTCGCCGTTCGGCTACTTCCGGCGGGCGGACCGGGTGATGCTGATGAACGTCGGGACGGGCACGGGTACGCTGGTTCACGAGCTGGTGCACGCCCTGCTCGCGCCGGACTTCCCGGCGGCGCCCGACTGGTTCAATGAGGGCTTGGGAAGCCTGTACGAGCAGTGCTCGATCAACGGCGAGGAGATCCGCGGGCTCGTGAACTGGCGGTTGCCGGCGCTGCAGGAGGCGATCCAGGGCGACACCCTGCGCCCGCTGCGCGCGCTGATCGAGGATGAGGCGTTCTACGAAGGGATGGTCGGCCTGAACTACGCCCAGGCCCGCTACCTGCTGATGTACCTCCAGGAGAAAGGACTGCTGAAGCCGTATTACGCGCGCCTCCGCGACAGCGCGGCGGAGGACAAGACGGGCCTGAAGACGCTTGAAGCGCTCATCGCGCCGCGGAAGCTCGAGGAGTTTGAGAAGGAGTGGCGGGCATGGGTGCTGACGCTGCTTTTCGAGTGATCGCCGCGGGTTGAGACTGACCGCCGCCTGGCGCATGACACTCTCCACATGACGCCCGAGCCCAATCCCGCCAATCCGCCCCAGCCGCATGCCGTTGGCTATCGCGAGGCGCCCGTCGGC
>JBGTBZ010000002.1:0-4566 GCA_041749155.1 Phycisphaerae bacterium | reverse complement strand
GCCAGACCGCGGGCGTATTCGTCGGGGATCGTGCCGGGGGCGCGGCCCTCGTCGAGTGCGCGGCCGGAGGTGTCGGCGACGATCAGCACATCCAGGAAGTCATCGAGCTGGCCGGCGCGGAGCATCTCGTTCTTGACGCTGACATAGGGCACGCCCCAGGTCTCCAGCACCCAGCGCATCCATCCTTCATCCATGCTGCCCGACCAGGGGGAATAAAGGCCCACCCGTGGCATGCGGCTCATCACGACCGGACGCGGCCGCTCCTGGTTCTCCTGCGTGGCGGGGGCCTCGTCGGCGACGGTGAACACTCCGCCGTCCTCGCCCTCGGGCGAGAAGGTGACGGTGCGGCCCTCTTCCAGGGCGTCGAACACCTGCTTCCAGGAATCGCTGTCGCGGGCCAGCAGGCCCTCGCCCCCGCGCATGGGCTCGACGGCGGCGCCGGCATCCTCAATGCGCGCCAGCTCGAGGTCCGCGGGCAGCTCGCTCATGACCTCGACGCGGCGGACGCCCAGGAGATAAGGCAGCGTCCAGCCGGCGACGTCGTAGGGCGGGGCGCCCTCGGGATAACGCTGGACGTCGAACAGGTCCTTGACGTGTGTGCCGTAGGGCTGGTCGCGGCGGATGACGATGGTGCCCGCGGGATAGGTGCGACCGTCGGCGGTGATTTCAGCGTCGGTACGGTGGATCTCGACGCCGGTCTCGAGCAGCACGTCCACGAGGCGGCGGACGGCCCCGGGGTCGCGATTGTCGGCGGGGATGAGCCAGGCGCGGGGGCCGGATTCCGTACCCTTGGCGATGGTGCGTTGCGAGGCCTCCAGGGCATTGGCGAGCCAGAGTTGCGGCTCGCGGTTGAGGGTGGCCAGGAGCGAGCGGGCGAAGCCCATCTCGTAGTTGATGATGTCGCGCAGCCGCCACCATCCGCCGGGCCAGGGGTCAGGGAACTGGTTGCTCGGGTCGTAGGCTCCCAGGCCGCTGGGCGCGCGCAGGCGGTCCCGCGGCAGGAACAGGGGCGTGGCGATGTCCACACTGGCCGCCTCCGTCAGGATGCCGATGATGTTGTGCCGCACGGGGACATTGCGGTTTCCGCCGTTCCACCACATGTCGTAGCTGACGCCGGTCGAGATGCCGGTGAGGCCCTCCCGGGTCAAGTCCATCAGGGCGCGGCTGCCGATGGCGTCGATCCCCGTGATGATGCCCGGATCAAGATTGGGGTTCAGCGGGTCGCGGTAGGGGGGCACGAACATGCGCTCGGCATTGGACCCCTGCTGGTGGACATCCCAGTAGATCGTTGGAAACCACTGCTTGTAGAGCAGCTCGGTGACGATGCGCGTCTCGCTCTGTGTGAGCATGAACCAGTCGCGGTTGTTGTCGTGGCCGGTGTAGAGCTGGTAGAGCTTCAGGAGCCCCGAGGCTTCGTAAGGCCCGCCGACATGCTCGCGGTACCACTGAGTGACGTGGTCCACGCCGTCAGGATTCGTGGTGTAGATCACGACGACGAGATTCTCGCGGGCGGTGGCCCAGGGCTGCTCGTCGCTCGTGGCCAGGGTGTGGGCCAGCTCCATGCTGAACTGGCTGCCCGCGGTTTCGGTGGAGTGCATCTGGCAGGAGACGAAGACGATGGGCTTGCCGCTTTGGACCGCCTCCTGGAGCTCCTCGGGCGACTTTCCGCGCGGGTCGGCCAGGGTTCGCGCGTAAGCCTTGATCTGATCGAGGTTTGCAAGGTTTTCCTCGCTGGAGACGATCATGATCAGGAAGTCGCGCCCCTCCGCCGTGTCGCCGACGTCGAGCGTCTGGACATTCGGGCTCTGCTCGCCCAGGAGGCGGTAGTAGCTGGAGACCTCGTTCCAGTCAGCAAGCTGGAAATCAACGCCCAGGGGCCGGCCGAGGTGCTCCGACGGGGTCGTGACGCCATCCGGGCTTGCGGGCCGGGTGGCGGGCTGCTGCTGCTGGGGCTGGTTGGCCTGCCCGGCGGCGCAGGAGGCCAGGAGCAGGGGCAGGAGCATGAGCGAGGTAATGTGCGTTCGCATGGCATGTCGAATGATGCCTGTAGAGGCCTGCATTGCAAGCCGGAAGGCACCTACGCTTGCCAAATCAGATGTCCAAGCACGTAGCCATCGTCGGAGTGACCGGGGCGGTCGGACAGGAGCTTCTGCGCATCCTGGAGGAGCGCAACTTCCCCGTCGCCAGCCTGAAGCCTCTCGCCAGCGCCAGGAGCGCCGGCAAATCGGTTCGCTTTCGTGGCCGGGATGTGAGGGTCGAGGAACTGACACCTGAGAGCTTCAAGGGCGTGGAGATCGCGTTCTTCAGCGCTGGCGGGGCGATCAGCCGGGAATACGCACCGGGCGCGGTGGAGGCGGGGGCTGTCGTGATCGACAACACCAGCGCTTTTCGCATGAAGGAAGGGATTCCGCTGGTGGTGCCGGAGGTGAACCCACACGCCCTGCGGCGGCACCCGGGGCTGATCGCGAACCCTAATTGCAGCACGATCATCATGAACGTGCCGGTGTGGCCGCTGCACCGGAAATTCGGGGTGAAGCGAATCGTGGTGAGCACCTACCAGGCGGTGAGCGGGGCGGGGCAGCAGGGGCTGCTCGAGCTGGAGGAACAGCAGAGGGCGCGGGTTTCGGGGCAGGAGATCGAGCCCAGGCTCTTTCCGCACCCGATCGTGGACAACCTCTTCTCGCACAACACCGCCATCGACGAGAGCGGCTACAACGAGGAGGAGCGCAAGATGGTGCACGAGACGCGCAAGATCTTCGAAGCGCCGGACCTGGCGATCACAGCGACGTGCGTGCGCGTGCCGGTGCCCCGGGCGCATTGCGAGAGCATCAACCTGGAGTTTTCCCAGCCGGTGACGCCGCAGCAGGTACGGGAGGTGCTTGAGAGCGCGACGGGCGTGAAGATCGTGGATGACGTGGAGACGAAGACCTTCCCGATGCCGGTGCTGGCGAGCGGGCAGGATGACGTGCTGGTGGGGCGCATCCGGCAGGATGGGAGCATTTCGGATGGGCGCGGAATTGCGCTGTTCGTCGCAGGTGATCAGATCAGGAAAGGTGCTGCAACGAACGCCGTACAGATTGCCGAGAAGCTGTGAGCATTCATGCCCACGCACTCGAGTGCGTGGGCCTTGTGATCACACCAGACGCAATGGGATTGTGCGTATCCCTCCCGGTGCTCTGACAATCACCAATGCCCACGCACTGTAGTGCGTGGGCATGGGACCACCAATCAGATACTCCACGTTCTGGCTCGCTCGATCAGTTCCGAGATGGTCATATCCAGCAATTCCTGTCGCTTCAGGGATGACCAGACGACGGCGCCCTTGTTCGCGTGCTTCGGGATGTAGCGGGCGACGGTAAGCTGGTGCTGACGATCCTTCACCGGTCGCACGCCGCATCGCTTCCCCCAGACGCCTCCCGGCGCAACAAGGCCGGCGTCGCTCAGCGCCCGAGCCGCGCGCTTCTTCGCGATGCCGATTAGGTGCCGCGCCGAGCGGTTGCGTGCGACGCCCTCTTGAAGCGTTCGGTCGACTGGCCTGAACCGCGCCAAAACATGAAAGTGCACCCGGTCGACGCACAAGTCGATCACCTCCACGTCATGCCACAGCAGCGCTTCTCCCATGACGCGGACAGCAACCGCGCGGCTGGGCACATCGAGCAGCACCTTCGACCGATCGGCATGCCTCATCCCCGCGATCGACTTGCGCAGAAGCTCGTCATGAGCACCTTTGGGCGGAGGACTCTTGTAGTCTCCCTCGCAATGCTCCCGGTGATGCCGGGCGCGCCACCCGCGCGCGTCACCCCGAAGCCAGCTCCCGTAAGTGTTGCCATTGCAGTGGTACCACCCGCGCCAGGCGCTCATGCACGGATGCTAACCGGACGCTCCGCGCCTTCAAACGAGGTCGCGTGAGAGATCCTCAGTCGTGCCCACGCATTGCAACGCGTGGGCTTCGAGGCAACCCGCAACCCTTCGCATGCCCACGCATTGCAATGCGTGGGTCCTCAACGGAACATGATCCCGTCCCCCATGCCCCACCCCTCCCCGCGCAACCTCCTCGACGTCGCCATCGACGCTGCCCACCTCGCCGGCCGGCGCACCCTCGCGCACTTCAACACCACCCTCTCCGTCGAAATCAAGCCAGACCACACCCCCGTCACCATCGCCGATCGCGAGGCCGAAGAAGTTTGCCGCGCCACCATCGCCGGCCACTTCCCCACTCACACCATCAAGGGCGAAGAGATCGCAGACACGCCCGGCGATGACCGCTTCACCTGGCTCATCGACCCCATCGACGGCACCAAGAGCTTCATCCACGGCGTCCCCCTCTACGGCACTCTCGTCGCCTGCCTCATCGACCACAAGCCCGCCGTCGGCGTCATCTACCTTCCCGCCCTGAACGACCTTATCGCCGCCGCCGACGGAGAGGGCTGCTTCTGGAACGGGCGGCGCGCCCGGTGCAGCGACGTCTCGCGCATCGAGGACGCCACCATCCTCGCCGGCAGCATCACCCGCGCCATCGACCGCTCCGGCGCCTTCCGCGACCTCGCCGATCGCGCCAATCTCAAC
>JBGTBZ010000001.1:0-3085 GCA_041749155.1 Phycisphaerae bacterium | reverse complement strand
CGACCGCCCGCGCCAGCGCTGCTCCCGGTCCTGAGGCCGAGGCCTGCTTGTTCTGCGCGATGTCCCACGACGTCTTCACCGGCGTCCCCATCTTCCCGTCGGCGGACTGTGGGCGGTATTCGATTTCGATGCGGCTGTAGGCCAGGGCCACCTGCTCTGTGGCGGGCCCGCCGGTGGTGGCGCTGGTGGCGACGGAGGCCACCGTTACGTTGCTGAGCGTGTACTTGAGAAACTCCTGCGGCTGGCCGGTGCGGCGGAAGTGAACGGTCGCGGACTTGATCACCTGCCCGTTGGCACAGCTCAGCATGAGCTGCGGCGAGCCCGCGTCGATCGACTTGGTCATCACGATCGGACCGAAGGTGGCCGTGCCGGCGGTTCGCGAGCCGGAAACGGCGGTGCCGCTCTTGATGTCCATGCCGACGGACGTGGCACTGATGGCGTTCTCGAAGCCCTTGTCGCGCGACTCGCCGGTGATGCCGTCGATGCGGACGAAGATCTCCACCTGCGCCCGCGCCGTGGCGGCAAGCGACATGACGAAAGAGAACGCCAGCAGGGCGATGACCGCGGAGCGGAACGATGCGAGTTTCATGATGATGTCTCCGAAAAGCCCGCCGCCTCCCCCCAGCGCGAGCGCGCCCGAATGCAGCGGAATGATAAATCACGCGTAAATGCGCAGGCTTCAAACTACCCGAACGCAGTAGGGAGGGCAAGCGGCCAGGCGGGTCGAAGTCCCCATTGCGGGTCAGCATGCAAGGGGTGCTCATCGCTGGTAGGTCGGCAGGCAGTGATATCGCACGCTGAGGCTCAAGAGCGACATGCGCGTCGCATAAGCCCGCTCCTGGGCAACTCCCGTTTCGCTCCAGCTTCCGGTCTCCTGGATCGACAGCAGCGTGCTCTCGACGCGGCCCTGCGACCTCCCCGCCGCGCTGGTACAGACCTTGAATGCAGTAAAACGTGCACGCAAACCGCCCCGGCTGACTTTCAGCCGGGCTCTGCCTGAATCGGGTGGCCCAGCGGCGTGGCGGTATGGGCTTTGCAACCCGCACGGATCGTTTGGTCGTCGCAGCGTTGCGAACTGTGAATCACTGTTCAGTTCGCCATTTCTTCGAAGCAGATCATTGCAGGCCCATCCCCCGCACGCGCGGCCCTCCACAGTCAATGCGTTTGCGGCCATTGCCTCCCTTTGCCCGTGCCCGCCGAAATTTGTGTTTCCTGCACGAAGGCTTGTAGTCGAAATACATCAGTAGGGCGGCGGAGTCACTCAAACTTTTTGGAGTAATCCACATGCGGTCCTCACATTCTGCGGCCACCGGCGATACGTCATCGCGCCGGTCATTTCTGCGTACCTCGGTACTGATGGCGGCCCCCGCGGCGGTTCTTGCAACGGTTTGGCCCCGTCAGGCGCAGGCCCAGGGCAGAAGCCCTCTGAGCGGCGCTGATGAGTTCAAGTCGATTCAGAAGCACGAAAACGATCACGTTGACTTTCTTGTCGGCGCGCTGGGCGCCGCGGCCCGCCCCAAGCCCACTTTTCGCGGATTGCAGCAGTCCAACTTCCGCGATTTCACCGCCATCGCGCAGGCGCTTGAGAACACCGGCGTCGGGGCCTATCTCGGCGCCGCGCCGTTCATCGCTGATGCGGGCATCCTCGCCGCCGCGGGCTCGATCGCTCTGATCGAGGCCAGGCACGCCGGCTGGCTGAACGTCTTCCAGGGCGACCCGATCACGACCAGCGTGATCGATCCAGGATCGGACAACAGCTTTGAAACGCCGCTGACGCCCGAGCAGGTCGTCGCGCTGGCGGGATCGTTCATCGCGGATCTCAACGGTGGCCCGCCCGTCGACTTCTCGACAACCCCGTCGGCGGCGAACGATATTGCGATTCTGAACTACGCGCTTGCACTGGAGTACCTCGAGGCGGAGTTCTACAACCTCAACGTGCCGCGCCTGTTCCGTGCCCGAAACATCGGGCGCGGGTTTGGACCGTTTGGGCGGGGGCGATTCGGGAACTGACCTTCCAGCCACCGTCGAACATAGAACCTCGAACGTCGAAGTTTACCAACTTCGACGTTCGAGGTTCGACGTCGAAACGTTGACTATTTCCCCTGCGCTACCGCTGGTAAATCGGCAAATAATGATACCGCACGCTCAGGCTCAATAGCGCCATGCTCGTCGCATAAACCCGCTCCTGCGCAACCCCCGTGCCGCTCCAACTCCCGTTCTCGTGCTGGATCGAGAGCAGCGTGCTCTCCACCCGGCTGCGCGACTGCTCCGCCGCATCGCCGCCGCGCTGGTACAGGCCCTGGGCGTAGTAAAACGTCCCGTAGAAGAACCACGTATCCCCCGGATTCAGCCGCCGGCTCAGCAGCCAGTTGGCCGCGCCGATCACCTCGGGGGCCTCGTAACGCCCGCAGACCTGCATCGCCAGCATGCCCGCCGCCGTCGTCGCGTAGCCGAAGCTCCGGCCGGGCTGATACCCAAAACGTCCCATCGGTTCCTCGCCACGCTCCGGCTCGTAGCTGCGCTTCAGATACTCCACCGCCTGGTCAATCGCCGCCGCCGGAACCTCGATGTCCGCCGCCAGCGCCGAGCGCAGCGCCATTACCTGCCACACCGTCACCGAAAGATCCGCATCGCGCGCCCCGGGCGTGTAGCGCCAGCCGCCCTCGTACTGGCCGTCGCCGAACTTCTGCATCTGCTGGCTGCGGAGTATCAGCTCCACCGCCCTCGTCAGCTTCTCGCGGATCACATGGTCCTGCTCGGCGTCCACGCCCATGCCCAGCAGCTCGCCCAGGAGCAGCGTCGTGATGCCATGGCCGTACATGCGCGAGCCGTCGCGATGCCCGAAGTAGCCGTCCTCATGCTGGCGATCCTCGCGCAGCACAAAAGCGATGGCCTTGCGCAGGGCCTCTCCCTCGGGCGTCGGATCGGTCAGTTGGTGCCCCACGCCGATCATCGCCAGCGCCGCCAGCGACGTCAGGGCCGTGGCGTGCGTCGCGTCCGGGCTGATCGAGCCATCGGCGTTCTGCCGCGACATCAGGTATGCCACGCCCGCCGCCACCGACACCTCCACCGCGTCGGGCGTGTT